>NZ_JBSFLV010000108.1:0-30711 GCF_053599215.1 Streptomyces sp. NPDC001002
CCTGTCAGGGGGTGCGGGCCCGCGTCATGTCATGTCCTGCGTGGGCTCAGCCCTTGCTGTTCTTCTTCTCGTCGGCGTCCAGGATGACCGCCTCGGCGACCTGCTGCATCGACATGCGGCGGTCCATGGAGGTCTTCTGGATCCAGCGGAACGCGGCCGGCTCGGTCAGCCCGTACGCGGTCTGCAGGATGGACTTCGCCCGGTCGACCAGCTTCCGCGTCTCCAGGCGCTGGCTGAGGTCGGCGACCTCCTTCTCCAGCTCCTTCAGCTCGGTGAAGCGGGAGACGGCCATCTCGATCGCCGGTACGACGTCACTCTTGCTGAACGGCTTGACCAGGTACGCCATCGCGCCGGCGTCCCGGGCCCGCTCGACGAGGTCGCGCTGCGAGAACGCGGTGAGCATCAGCACCGGGGCGATGCGCTCCTCGGCGATCTTCTCGGCGGCGGAGATGCCGTCCAGCTTGGGCATCTTCACATCGAGGATGACCAGGTCGGGCTGGTGCTCGCGGGCCAGCTCGATCGCCTGCTCGCCGTCACCGGCCTCGCCGACGACGCTGTAGCCCTCTTCCTCCAGCATCTCTTTCAGGTCGAGGCGAATCAGCGCCTCGTCCTCCGCGATGACGACACGGGTCGTCAGCGGAGGCACGTGCGACTTGTCGTCGTCGGGCGCGTCCACGGGCTGGGGCGACTCGGGGGCGGTCACGGGGGCTCCTCGTTCAGGGCGGGGTGCTGCTGACAAGAGCCTACCTAGCTGCGACGCAGTGAGGTCACCCGGTATAGTCCTGTGGGGTTGCCCGGCCGGGTTGGCGGAATGGCAGACGCTGATGTCTCAAACACATCTGTCCGAAAGGGCGTGCGGGTTCGAATCCCGCACCCGGCACCTGACACACCAGTAAGCGGATGCCCACATCGATGTGGACATCCGCTTTCTCGTACCCCCAACCGCACGGAGCCGTCGGCTACTTGGGGCTGTCGTCCTCGCCGATGTGGTGCACGCGGACCAGGTTCGTCGCACCCGAGACGCCGGGCGGGGAGCCCGCCGTGATGACGACGATGTCGCCCTTCTCGCAGCGGCCGAACTTCAGGAGCAGTTCGTCGACCTGGTCGACCATCGCGTCGGTGGAGTCGACGTGCGGGCCGATGAAGGTCTCGATGCCCCAGGTCAGGTTGAGCTGGGAGCGGGTGGCCGGCTCCGGGGTGAAGGCCAGCATCGGGATCGGGGAGCGGTAGCGGGACAGCCGGCGGGCCGTGTCGCCGGACTGGGTGAAGGCGACCAGGAACTTGGCGCCGAGGAAGTCGCCCATCTCCGCCGCCGCGCGGGCCACCGCGCCGCCCTGGGTACGGGGCTTGTTCCGCTCGGTCAGCGGCGGCAGGCCCTTGGCGAGGATGTCCTCCTCGGCCGCCTCGACGATCCGGGACATGGTGCTGACGGTCGCGACGGGGTACTTGCCGACGCTGGTCTCGCCGGACAGCATCACCGCGTCCGCGCCGTCGATCACCGCGTTCGCCACGTCGCTCGCCTCGGCCCTGGTGGGGCGGGAGTTCTCGATCATCGAGTCGAGCATCTGGGTGGCGACGATGACCGGCTTGGCGTTGCGCTTCGCCAGCTTGATCGCGCGCTTCTGGACGATCGGGACCTGCTCCAGGGGCATCTCGACGCCGAGGTCGCCCCGGGCGACCATGATGCCGTCGAAGGAGGCGACGATGTCGTCGATCGCCTCGACGGCCTGCGGCTTCTCGACCTTCGCGATGACGGGGAGGCGGCGGCCCTCCTCGTCCATGATGCGGTGGACGTCCTCGATGTCCTTGCCGCTGCGGACGAAGGAGAGGGCGATGACGTCGCAGCCGATGCGCAGGGCCCAGCGGAGGTCGGCCTCGTCCTTGTCGGAGAGGGCGGGGACGGACACGGCGACGCCGGGGAGGTTGAGGCCCTTGTGGTCGGAGACCATGCCGCCCTCGACGACGGTGGTGTGGACGCGGGGGCCGTCGACGGTGGTGACTTCGAGGCAGACCTTGCCGTCGTCGACCAGGACGCGCTCACCGGGGGTGACGTCGCCGGCGAGGCCGGCGTAGGTGGTGCCGCAGGAGTGGCGGTCGCCCTCGGCGCCCTCCTCGACGGTGATGATGAAGGTGTCTCCGCGTTCAAGGAGTACCGGGCCCTCGGTGAAGCGGCCGAGTCGGATCTTCGGGCCTTGAAGGTCGGCGAGGATTCCGACGCTGCGGCCGGTCTCGTCCGAGGCCTTTCGCACGCGCTGGTAGCGCTCCTCGTGCTCGGCGTAGCTGCCGTGGCTGAGGTTGAATCGGGCGACGTCCATTCCGGCTTCGACCAGTGCCTTGATCTGGTCGTACGAGTCGGTGGCGGGCCCCAGAGTACAGACGATTTTTGCTCGGCGCATGATTCGAGCCTAGGCCTTACCGGCCAGTAGAGAATTGGTCGCGTATGACCACTCAACAACCTTTGAGTGAAGGGCTATTGACAAGTATTGAATTGTGCGGAGGGGCGCTCCGATGAGCATTTTTCTGCCCGCCGCGCCTTTCTACAGCTGCGGCGGTGTCATGGTGAAGCGGGCGTTGACCTGAGCGAACACATGCTGGCGCTGGGGTTCCAGGTCGAGGGCCGGAGCACCGGCGTCCGCGGCGGCCGCGAACTCCATGGTCGCGCTCCGCATCCGGCCGGGCGACTGCGGATACGGCTGGGCGTTCTCGGCGCCGATGTCGGCCAGCTCGACGAGCGCGGCGAGTCCCGCGCCCAGCGCCTCGGCGTACTCACGGGCGCGCTGGACGGCCTCGCGCACCGCCTGCTGCCGGGCATTGCGATGGACGGGCGAGTCGGGGCGCAGCGCCCACCAGGGGCCGTCGACGCGGGTGAGGTCGAGGTCGGCGAGGCGGGTGGTGAGTTCGCCGAGCGCGGTGAAGTCGGTGAGCTCGGCGGTGAGGTGGACGCTGCCGTGATAGGTGCGCACGCGTTCGCCGCGGCCACGCTGGGTGAGCTCGGGGGTGATGGAGAAGTGCCCGGTCTCCAGCCGCTCGACGGCGTCCCCGTACGTCTTCACGAGGTCCAGCGCCGTGGCGTTGCGGTGGGTGAGGTCTTCGAGGGCGGCACGGCGGTCCTTGCCGCGGGAGGCGACCGTGATGCCGATGCGAGCGATCTCGGGGTCGACTTCGAGACGGGCCTCGCCGCGGACGGCGATGCGCGGGGCGTCGGGGGTGCCGTAGGGGACCGCGGGCTGGGAGGTGTCCGGCGAGGGGGTGCTCGAAGCGGTGGCCATACGCCCAACTCTGTCACTTCTCAGCCGGTTACGGCCCGGGAGCGCACAGGTTAGGTCACCAGATCGCAACCTCGGGGACCTGTTGCCGTCGGTCGTGGACGCGTCAGAATCTACGCGCGTTGTTGACCATTCCCCGAGGAGAGCCAGAGATGCCCTTGAACCGCCGGAAGTTCCTGAAGAAGTCCGCCGTGACGGGCGCCGGGGTCGCGCTGGCCGGCGCGGCGGCGACGCCCTCGGCCGAGGCAGCGGAGAGCGCGATGAAGAAGCCCGCGAAGGCGAAGCGGTACTCCCTCACCGTCCTGGGCACCACCGACCTGCACGGGCACGTCTTCAACTGGGACTACTTCAAGGACGCGCAGTACACGGACGCGGCCGGCAACGCACAGGGCCTGGCCCGGATCTCGACGCTGGTGACCGGGATCCGCAAGGAGCGGGGACGCGACAACGTCCTGCTGCTGGACGCGGGCGACACCATCCAGGGCACCCCGCTGACGTACTACTACGCGAAGGTCGACCCGATCACCGCCAAGGGCGGTCCGGTGCACCCGATGGCGCAGGCGATGAACGCGATCGGGTACGACGCGGTGGCGCTGGGCAACCACGAGTTCAACTACGGCATCGAGACGCTGCGCAAGTTCGAGGAGCAGTGCCACTTCCCGCTCCTCGGGGCGAACGCGCTGGACGCGAAGACGCTGAAGCCCGCCTTCCCGCCGTACTTCATCAAGAAGTTCTGCGTGAAGGGCGCGCCGCCGGTGAAGGTGGCCGTGCTCGGTCTGACCAACCCGGGCATCGCGATCTGGGACAAGGCTTATGTGCAGGGCAAGTTGACGTTCCCGGGCCTTGAGGAGCAGGCGGCGAAGTGGGTGCCGAAGCTGCGGTCGATGGGCGCGGACGTCGTCATCGTGTCGGCGCACTCCGGCTCCTCGGGCACCTCCTCGTACGGTGACCAGCTGCCGTACGTGGAGAACTCGGCGGCGCTGGTCGCGCAGCAGGTGCCCGGCATCGACGCGATCCTGGTGGGCCACGCGCACGTGGAGATCCCGGAGTTGAAGGTCACCAACGCCAAGACCGGGAAGACGGTGGTGCTTTCGGAGCCGCTGGCGTACGCGGAGCGGCTCTCGCAGTTCGACGTCGAGCTGGTCTTCGCCAAGGGGCGCTGGAGCGTCGAGTCGGTCGCCTCCAAGGTCCTCAACACCAACACGGTCGCCGACGACCCGAAGATCACCCGGCTGCTCTCGGACGAGCACGCGAAGGTCGTCGAGTACGTCAACCAGGTGGTCGGCACGGCCACGCAGACGCTGACGACGGTCGAGGCGCGCTACAAGGACGCCCCGATCATCGACCTGATCACCAAGGTGCAGGAGGACGTCGTCAAGGCGGCCCTGGTGGGCACCGCGTACGCCTCGCTGCCGGTGATCGCGCAGGCCTCGCCGTTCTCGCGGACCTCGGAGATCCCGGCGGGCGAGGTGACGATCCGGGACCTGTCGGGTCTGTACGTGTACGACAACACGCTGGTCGCGAAGGTGCTGACGGGGGCTCAGGTGCGGGCGTACCTGGAGTACTCGGCGGAGTACTTCGTGCAGACGGCCGCGGACGCGGTGATCGACCCGGCGAAGCTGACCAACGCGAACAACCGCCCGGACTACAACTACGACTACGTGTCGGGGTTCCGGTACGACATCGACATCGCGCAGGCGGCCGGTGCGCGGATCAAGAACCTGACGTACAACGGCGCGGCGCTGGACGACGCGCAGCAGTTCGTGCTCGCGGTGAACAACTACCGCGCCAACGGCGGCGGGGCGTTCCCGCACGTGGCCTCGGCGACCGAGGTGTGGTCGGAGTCGACGGAGATCCGTACCCGGATCGCGGAATGGGTGACCGCGAAGGGCGAGTTGGACCCGGCGGACTTCGCGTCGGTGGACTGGAAGCTCACGCGGAACGGCACGCCGGTCTTCTGACGGCCGGTTCCCTGACAGTCGGTCATGTGCTGGGCGGTGCTTCGGATTCGGTGTGTCCGAAGCACCGCCGGGCGCGGGTGGATCACACCCGCCGTCGGGTCAGCGCAGGGTGCGGGTGAACTGGTACGCGCTCTGCGAGGTGCCGCTGCAGGTGTCGGAGAGCTGG
This sequence comes from Streptomyces sp. NPDC001002, assembly GCF_053599215.1. Taxonomy (NCBI): domain Bacteria; kingdom Bacillati; phylum Actinomycetota; class Actinomycetes; order Kitasatosporales; family Streptomycetaceae; genus Streptomyces; species Streptomyces sp. NPDC001002. The sequence goes on from NZ_JBSFLV010000108.1 coordinate 5,394, forward strand.
CCGTTGGTCGCGCAGGCCTTGTCGCGGCCGAGCGACCAGAAGGAGAGCTCCTGGATGCCCTTGCTGGCGGCGAAGTTGGCGAGGGTCGTCGCGTTGGCGGTGGTGAAGACCTCGGCCGTGGTGTCGTTGACCCCGATCATGGGGGTGTTGCCCTCCATGGCCCACAGCTGCGCGGAGGTCTTGGTCGTCCAGATCCGGCCCAGCTGGTCGTGCAGGGCGGTCGCCGCGTCGGTTGCCGCCTTGCCCATGTCCATGGCCGGCCCGTAGTCCATGGTCATGATGTTGACCAGGTTGACGGTCAGCGCGTTGCTCTTGGCGTTGTTGAGCAGATTGATCGAGTTCTGCTCCAGGCCGGTCGGGTTGACCGGCAGGGTGTACTGGACGTCGAGCTTGCGCCCCGCGGCCGCGTACTCGGTCTGCAACTGCTGCAGGGCCTTGTTGCGCCGGTCGTTGGCGGCCGTGTTGTTGAGGGTCGAGCCCTCGATGTCGAGGTCGACACGGGTGAGGTTGAGCGTGTCGATGACCTTCTTGTACTGGGCCTTGAGGGTCGAGACCGACGTACAGGCCAGACCCAGTTCCGTGCCGGAGGCGCCGCCGAAGGAGGCGATGACGTCTCCGCCCGCCGCGCGCAGCGAGTTGATGGCCGAGGTCCAGGAGGCGTTGTTGATGGCCGTGTCGCCGTTGAACGTCGCGTTGCAGCCGTTGCCGGCGATGACGAAGGCGAGCGTGAAGTACTTCTGCCCGGTGGCGTTGCGCGCGTTGGCCAGGGCGGACGGCGAGTTCCAGGTCTCCGCGTAGGGCGCGGAGTACCGGGCGGGGAAGCCGGGGCCGGGGTTCGCCGCCGCCGGGGCGGCGGACGCCGCGGGGGCGAGCATTCCGGCCACGGTCGCACCTGCGGCAGCGGCAACGGCCAGCGCGTATCGGCTGTTTCGACGCATGAGTCCTCCAAGATGCGGCGCACGCGGCGCCGGTGGGGGTAGAGGAAGCCATGCCAGTTCACAACTCTGAACAACCTCTGTTCATGTGAACGGACTGTGAGCCATTAAGGCCTAGACCAATACCTCCGTCAACCCATGCGCAGGAAAAGGACGGTTGGCGTCGACGCCGGTCCTCCAGACATCCGGCGGCCGTCCAGCGGCTCAGCGGCCTTCTAGAGGTCCAGCAGCGTGAGGTCGACGGCGTCCGCGATGGCCTTCGCGCCGGTGTCGTTGACGTGGACGCCGTCTCCGGAGTCGAACTCCTCGCGGATACGGTCCGGTCGGGCCGGATCCGCGACCGCTGCGGCCACGTCGACGACACCGTCGAAGGGATGGTCGTCGCCGAGCAGCCAGGCGTTGACCTCACGGCGTGCGGCCTGGCCGGCCTCGCTGTCGTAGCCGAGGTAGCTGGTGCCGGCGTACGGGCCCAACGTGCAGCCGATGACGGTGAGTCCGGCGGTGTGCAGCCGGGCGGCGAGGATGCCGAGGCCGGCGATCAGGTCGGCCGAGGTGGGCCGGGCGGCGGGTTCGGGGTAGGCGAGGGTGCCGGGCAGGCCGAGGTCGTTGAGGCCGATGTGGACCAGGACGTGGCTGACGCCGGGCACGGCGAGGACGCGGTCGACGCGGGACAGCAGATGGTCGCCCACCCCGTCGGTGAGCAGGCGGTTGGCGGAGATGCCCTGGTTGACGATCCAGCCGCGGGTGAGACGGCGGCCCAGTTGGGCGGGGAAGCTGCTGTCGGTGCCGGGGGTGGTGGCCGCGCCCTCGATCCAGGAGTCGCCGAACGCGACCGCGATCCGGGTGCCCTCGGGGGCCAGCACGTCCACGCCGGTGAGGTAGTGGCCGGTGGACAACTCCTCGGCGTCTTCCAGGACTTCGGCGGAGAGCCGGTCACCGGGGACGGCGTGACCGATGTCGTACGGGATCGCGGAGTACGTGCTCGGACCTGTGTCGCCGGGGAGGTAGAGGCTGACGGTGAGCTCCTCCCCCGCGCTGACGGGCAACTCGACCGGATCGCTGACGAGTTCCTCGCCGACCGGGATCGTGGCGTCCTCGGCGCCGGCGAAGCGCAGGGGTGTGTCGCTGGTCGGGTCGATCCGGCTGCCCCGGGTGCGGACGGCGAGATGGGCGCCGCCGACGCGCAGGGGCTCCTTGCCGTAACGGTTGCTGAACCGGACACGCAGCGCCTCGCCGCCGCCGGCCAGCCGCACGGACTGCCGGACGGTCCGGTCGGTGAAGCCGCGGATCTCGAAGAGGGCGAAGGCCTCGTACGGGTCGATGACGGCGGAGCGGTGGGCGGCGATCCAGGTCGAGGTCATGGCGGGCCCAACGCCCCCGTCGGACGGATTCTTCCTGCGTCGACCTTTTGCGGCCTTTCGTCGGCGCCGCTTCCCGTCGATGTCACCGCGCCGCCGGTGTCACGTCCCTTCGACGAGCGGGGTGAGGACCTGGGCCTGGCGGGCCTGCGGGATGTGCGGTTGACGCTGGTCGAGGCCGAAGCTGGTGAAGGCGGTTCGGGTCGGCAGCGCGTAGGTCTCCTTGCCGGTCAGGGAGTTGAGGATGGTCGCGCTGCGCCAGGCGGCGAGGCCGAGGTCGGGGGTGCCGACGCCGTGGGTGTGCCGTTCGGCGTTCTGGACGTACACCGAGCCGGTGACGGCGGGATCGGTCACCAGCCTGAACTGCTCGTCGACGCGCGGGCGTTCGCGGCTGTCGCGGCGCAGATAGGGGTCGATGCCGGCGAGGATCCGGTCCAACGGGCGGTCGCGGTAGCCGGTGGCGAGGACGACGGCGTCGGTGGTGAGGCGGGAGCGGGTGTTCTGCTGGACGTGTTCCAGGTGGAGTTCGACCTTGGTGGCGCCGATCCGGCCCGCGGTGCGGACGCGGACACCCGGGGTGAGGACGGCGTCGGGCCAACCGCCGTGCAGGGTACGGCGGTAGAGCTCCTCGTGGATGGCGGCGATGGTGTCGACGTCGATGCCCTTGTGGAGCTGCCACTGAGTGGTGCCGAGCCGGTCGCGGACGCCTTCGGGCAGGGCGTGGAAGTAGCGGGTGTAGTCGGGGGTGAAGTGTTCCAGGCCGAGCTTGGAGTACTCCATGGGCGCGAAGGCCTCGGTGCGGCCGACCCAGTGCAGTCCCTCGCGGCCGGCCGGGCGGGCGCGCAGCAGGTCGAGGAAGACCTCGGCGCCGGACTGTCCCGAGCCGACGACGGTGACGTGTTCGGCGGCCAGCACCGTCTCGCGGTGGGCGAGATAGTCGGCGGCGTGCACGACGGGCACGGCGGGCGCCTCGACGAGCGGCTTCAGCGGCTCGGGCACGTAGGGCTCGGTGCCGATGCCGAGCACGATGTTCTTCGCGTACGTCCGCCCGAGCGCCTCGGCCTCGCCGTCGGCGTCGAGCTGGGTGAAGTCGACCTCGAAGACGTCGCGTTCGGGGTTCCAGCGGACGGCGTCGACCTGGTGGCCGAAGTGGAGTCCGGGCAGGCTCTCGGCGACCCAGCGGCAGTAGGCGTCGTACTCGGCGCGCTGGATGTGGAAGCGCTCGGAGAAGTAGAACGGGAAGAGCCGGTCGCGGCTCTTGAGGTGGTTGAGGAACGACCAGGGGCTGGCCGGGTCGGCGAGGCTCACCAGGTCGGCCAGGAACGGGACTTGGACCCGGGCGCCGTCGATGAGCAGCCCGGAGTGCCAGCCGAAGGCGGGCAGCTGCTCGTAGAAGGCGATGTCGAGTTCGGCAAGGGGGTGGGCGAGGGCGGCGAGGGAGAGGTTGAAGGGGCCGATGCCGATGCCGACGAGGTCGCGGGGCGCGTCGGGTTCGGGGTGCGGGGGGTTGGGGGTGGTGCTCATCGGGGGGTGTTTCCTTCCGCGGGTGCGTCGTCGGTTTCGTCGACGGGAGGTCGGCAGGCTGTTCGCCGGGGGCGGCCGAGGGGGTGGCCGGGAGTTCGGCGGCGGGGCACCGGACGGCTCGCCGGGCTATTCGGTGAGACTTTCGGCGGGGTCGGCGGCCGGCGGCCCTTCGGGGATCTCGGCGGCGAGTTCCTTGGCGGCCGACTCGACGACCTCGTCGACGGCGCCGAGGAGCGCGGCCAAGTCCGCTGAGCGGGTCGCCGGGTTGAGGAAGGTCGCCTTGAGCCAGAGGCGGTCGGCCATGCGGGCGCGGCCGAGGACCGCGCGGCCGTCGGTGAGGAGCTTTCGGCGTATGGCGGCCACGGCGTCGTCGGTGGCACCGGCCGGCCGGAACAGGACCGTGCTGATGGTGGGCCGGTCGTGGAGCTCGAAGCCGGGGTGGTCGCGGACGAGGGCGGCGAACTCGCGAGCGCGGTCGCACACTTGGTCGACGAGCGCGCCGAGTCCGCTGCGGCCGAGGATCTTGAGGGTGACGGCGATCTTGAGGATGTCGGGGCGGCGGGTGGTGCGCAGGGAACGTCCGACGAGATCGGGCAGGCCGGCCTCGATGTCGTCGTCGGCGTTGAGGTAGTCGGCGCGCTGGTTCAGGGCGGCGAGGTCGCGGGGGTGGCGGACCGCCAGCAGCCCTGCGGCGACCGGCTGCCAGCCGAGTTTGTGCAGGTCGAGGGTGATGGTGTGGGCGCGCTCCAGACCGGCCAGCTTGTCGCGGTGGCGGTCGCTGAAGAGCAGGCCGCCCCCGTAGGCGGCGTCGATGTGCAGGCGGGCGCGGTGGGCCGAGCAGAGGCCGGAGATCTCCGGCAGCGGGTCGATGAGTCCGGCGTCGGTGGTGCCTGCGGTGGCGGCGACCAGGCAGGGGCCCGGCAGGGCGGTGAGGGCCGCGTCGAGGGCGGCGGGGTCGAGGGTGCCGGCGGGGGCGGGCACGATCACCGGTTCGGGCAGGCCGAGCAGCCAGGCGGCGCGGGCCAGCGAGTGGTGCGCGTTGGCGCCGCACACCAGGCGGACGTCGGCGCCCTGGGTCTCGCGGGCGAGCAGCAGGGCGAGTTGGTTGGACTCGGTGCCGCCGGTGGTGACGAGGGCGTCCGAGGCGCCGGCCTCCAGGGCCAGCTCCCGTGCGACCTGGGCCTCCAACTCTGCGGCGGCCGGGGCCTGGTCCCAGGAGTCCAGGGACGGGTTGAGGATGCTCGCGGCCAGGTCGGCGGCGGTGGCGACGGCGAGCGGCGGGCAGTGCAGATGCCCCGCGCACAGCGGGTCGGCCGGGTCGGCGGCCCCTTCGGCGAGCAGCCGCACGAGCGCGTGCAGGGCGTCCGGATCACCCTCGTCCGGCAGTACGTCCCCCACCGCGTCCCGCACCCGCGCGGCGACCGCGTCCGGGCCGCCGGAGGGCAGCGGCCCGCCCCGCGCGCGCGTGCCCTCCCGCAGCGCGTCGAGCACGGTGTCCAGCAGCGGCCGCAGGGCGCGCGGGCCTTCGGGACCTGAGGCGAGAGGCGGCGTGCTCATGAGGTGACCTCCGGGGCGCCGGGCAGAGGGAGTTCCAGCTTGTACGCGGATGCGGTGGCGCGCCCGAAAAGTTCAACGATTCAAACCCGAAAGAAGGTACTTCCGTACTGGGAAAACGTGTCGGGGTGGGCCGATTCGTACCCCGGCCCACCCCACTGCTCATTTCTCGTGTACCGGCGGTCAGACCTCCCGCACCCGCAACGCCCGCGCCAGGTCGTCCAGTTCGTCGACCAGCCGGCGGCGCAGGGCCGGGGTCAGGTCGGCGTCGCGCAGGCACTCCTCGCCCGCCCTGAGGTTCTCCGCGTCGACGGCGTACCCGGGGAAGGCCCAGCGGCCGACGGCGACGGCGATCGCGGGGCCGCGGCGGGCGGCCACGGCGACGGCGTCCTCGTAGTAGCGCGGGACGTACTCCCGTACGAGGTCCGCCTGTTCGGGCTGCCAGAAGCCCTGGGCGGTGGCCGTGAAGAGGTAGTTGGAGAGGTCGTCGCCGGCGAACATCGCGTCCCAGGCGCGGCGCTTGGCCTCCGGGTCGGGCAGGGCGGCGCGGCAGCGGGCGGCGCCCTCCTGGCCGGTGGCGGAGGGGTCGCGGTCGAGTTCGGCGGCGATGGCGGCCTCGTCGGTGGCGCCGAGGACGGCGAGCCGGCCCAGGACCCGCCAGCGCAGTTCGGGGTCCAGGTCCGGGCCGCCGGGCACCGTGCCCTCGGCCAACCAGGCGGCGATGGTCTCGGGTTGGGCCGCCACGTCGATGAAGTGGCGGACCGCGATCAGCCGCAGGCCGGCGTTGTCGCCGTCCTCGGTGCGGCGGATCAGGTCGCGGCACAGGTCGGTGAGGGTGGCGAGGGCGACCGGCCGGGCCTCCGCGGTGATGTACCGGTCGGTGACCTGGGCGGACGCGAAGGCGAGGACGCCCTGGACGAGGGCGAGGTCGGTCTCGCGCGGGAGGTGGGCGCGGGCCGCGTCCAGGTAGGCGGTGGCGGGGAGTTCGCCGTCGCGGACCGCGTCCCGCAGCGCGTTCCACACGACCGCGCGGGTGAGCGGGTCGGGCAGTCCGGAGAGGCCGGAGCGAACGGCCTGGAAGGACTCGTCGTCGAAGCGGACCTTGGCGTAGGTGAGGTCGCTGTCGTTGAGCAGGAGCAGCGCGGGCCGCTTGCCCAGGGGCAGCGGTGCGGACTGCGGGATGTCGAGGTCGAGGCGCTCGCGCAGGACGAGCCGGCGGCCCTCGTCGGCGGGGTCCTGGTCGTAGAGGCCGACGCTGACGCGGTGCGGGCGGCTGCCCGCGCGCTCGACGGTGAGGGCGCAGGTGCCGTCGTCGCCGGGGGCCACGACCGGGGTGAGGGTGTCGACGCCGGTGGTGCGCAGCCAGGCGTCGGCCCAGGCGTGCACGTCACGCTCGGTGGCGGAGGCGAGGGAGTCGATGAAGTCGGCGAGGGTGGCGTTGCCGAACCGGTGGCGGGCGAAGTGGGTGTTGATGCCGGCCAGGAAGTCCTTCTCGCCGAGCCAGGCGACGAGTTGGCGCAGGGCGGAGGCGCCCTTGGCGTAGGAGATGCCGTCGAAGTTGAGGAGGGCGGCGTCCGTGTCGTCGACGGCCTCGGGGGCGACGGGGTGGGTGGACGGGCGCTGGTCGGCGTCGTAGCCCCAGGACTTGCGGGCGACCCCGAAGTCGGTCCAGGTGTCGGAGAAGCGGGTCGCCTCGGTGAGGGTCTGGTAGCCCATGTACTCGGCGAAGGACTCGTTCAGCCAGATGTCGTCCCACCAGCGCAGCGTGACGAGGTCGCCGAACCACATGTGGGCCATCTCGTGCGCGATGACCATGGCGCGGGTCTGCCGCTCGGTGTCGGTGACCGCGGAGCGGTAGACGAACTCGTCGCGGAAGGTGACCAGGCCGGGGTTCTCCATGGCGCCGGCGTTGAACTCGGGGACGAACGCCTGGTCGTAGGAGTCGAAGGGGTAGGGCTCCTCGAACTTCTCGTGGTAGCGGTCGTAGCACTGCCGGGTGATCTCGAAGAGTTCGTCGGCGTCCACGTCGAGGTACGGCGCGAGCGAGCGGCGGCAGTGGATGCCGAAGGGCAGGCCGCGGTGTTCGGTGCGCACGGAGTGCCAGGGGCCGGCGGCGACGGCGACGAGGTAGGTGGAGATCAGCGGGGTGGGGGCGGCCTGCCAGCGGCCCTCGCCGAGGTCCTCGGTGATGCCGTTGGCCAGCACGGTCCAGCCCTCGGGGGCCTTGACGGTCAGCTCGAAGACGGCCTTGAGGTCGGGCTGGTCGAAGGCGGCGAAGACGCGCTGGACGTCCTCCATGAAGAGCTGGGTGTAGAGGTAGGTCTCGCCGTCGGTGGGGTCGGTGAAGCGGTGCATGCCCTCGCCGGTGCGCGAGTAGCTCATGAGGGCGTCGATACGCAGTTCGTGCTCGCCCTCGGTGAGGCCGCGCAGCGGCAGCCGGTTCTCCTCCAGCGTGCCCGGGTCGAGGGGCTGTCCGTCGAGGACGACCGCGCGCAGTTCGGCCGGCTTGAGCTCGACGAAGGTGTCCGCGTCCGCGCGGGCCGTGAACCTGATGACGGTCCGGGAGTCGAAGTGCTCGTCGCCGACGGTCAGATCGAGGTCGATCGTGTACCGCTGGACGTCGAGGAGCCTGGCACGGGTCTGCGCTTCGTCGCGCGTGAGTACGGACATGCAGGACATGCTGCCTGATGGCACCGACAAGGCACAGAGGAGGGCCGGTACGCGTCCTACGTCCGGTACGTCGATCCGCGTCCCGCTATGTCCGTTCCTGTGCCGTCGACTGCTGCTCGGAGTCGCGCTGCGGCGGGACCCGCGGGTCGGGGTGGGGGCGGGCCGGGCGCGCGGCGGGGCCGTGGTCCTTGACCAGCGCGCGCAGTTCACGGACCTCGTCCTCCAGGGCCAGGTGGCGCTGGTGGGCGTCGTACAGGTAGCGGACCTTGGTGCGCAGCGACCAGGGGTCGACGGGTTTCATGACGAGGTCGGCGACGCCCAGGGCGAAGGCGGTGGCGGTCAGTTCGTGGTCGGCGCCGAAGCCGGTGAGCAGGACGACCGGGATGTGCTGGGTCTGTTCCAGGCGGCGCAGGTAGCGCACCACGTCCAGGCCGCTGACGCCCGGCATGCGGACGTCGAGCAGCAGGAGGCCGACCTGTCCGCGCAGGACCTGCTTGAGCGCCTCGTCGCCGCTGGTGGCGCGGCCGAGCCGGTAGCCCAGCGGTGCCAGGGCGCTCTCCAGCGCGTACAGCGTGTCCTCGTGGTCGTCGACGATGAGGATCTTGGCGTCCGACGGCATGGCCCGGTGTCCCTCCCGCGTGGTCCACCAGTTTAGGTCGGTGTCGCTGACGGGGTGTGTCCGTCGGCTGACAAGGAGTGCACAGCAGCATGCACCGCCGGGGCCCGTCTGTCACGCCCCTTTCGGCATCCTCCGGACATCTCCCGAGGTCAATTCCCCGCGCGCGTGGAGCCGTTCACGACGTCCTCGGCGATGCGCTCGTGGTGGCGGATCACCTCGCCGATGATGAAATTCAGGAACTTCTCAGCGAACGCCGGGTCCAGCTTGGCGCTTTCGGCCAGCGCGCGCAGGCGCTCGATCTGGCGGGCCTCGCGGGCCGGGTCGGCGGGCGGCAGCTGGTGCGCGGCCTTGAGGACGCCGACCTGCTGGGTGCACTTGAAGCGCTCGGCGAGCATGTGGACGACGGCCGCGTCGATGTTGTCGATGCTGTCGCGCAGCCGGGCGAGCTCCTCGCGGACGGCGGGGTCGACGTCACCGGTACCGGTGTTGCTGTTGGTCATGGGCGTCCACCCTACGTGACCTGGGTTCACCGGTTCCGCCCGATCACCGGCGGATCGGCTGGATCCGGCACCTGGTTGCTCCAGCCGCCGGGGACGGCCCGGAACTGCTGGGCGCGGAAGCGGACGGGGGCCATGCCGACGCGACGGGTGAACAGGCGGGAGAAGTAGGCGGGGTCGTCGTAGCCGACCCGGCGGGCGACGGCCGCGACGGGCAGTTCGGTGGTGGCGAGCAGCTCCTTGGCGCGGGCCAGCCGGATGCCCAGGAGGTAGTCCTTGGGGCTGCATCCCGTGCCCCGGCGGACGGCGGTGCGCAGTTCGGCCGGGGTCATGCCGTGCTTGGCCGCGTGGTCGGCGACCGACAGCGGCAGACACGCGTCACGGGCGAGGGCCTTGAGGATGGCCTCGCCGGAGGGGGCGAGATCGGCACGGGCGCGGCGCAGGGCGACCAGGAGTTCGTGCACGGCGGCGCCGGTCTCCACCTCCAGGAGCGGGTTGTCGCGGCGGGCGGCGCGCGCCATGCGCCCGATGACGGCACGCGCGCCCGTGGCGTCCGAGAGGGGCACCACGGGCCGGTCCGGCTCGATGTAGCCGAGTTCGGTGTACGTGGCGGTCGCGGGCCCGGTGAAGTCGACGAAGCCCTCGTCCCAGCCGGCCTCGCCGTCCGGCGCGTAGTGGTGCGGGACGCCCGGGGTGAGCCACAGCAGGGCGGGCGCGGTGACGGTCGTACGGCGGCCGTCGGGGCTCAGGTACCAGCCGCTGCCCGTGTTGACGACGACGGCGACGTGGTGGTCGAGGGTGCGGGGACCGACGGTGGGCAGGGCGCCGTACTGGAGACCGACGCCGAGGCAGACCAGGCCGAGCCGGTGATGCGCCGGTCCGGGCGTGAAGAACCGCATCCAGGTGTGATACATCGCCGCGGCCCTCTCCCTGCGCTCCGGTCCGACCAGTCCAAGTAGCGGCGATCTTTGTCCATGGACGGTGATCGCCGCCAGGGGTGAGGCTGGGCGCATGAGCGAGTTCACGGTGGGGGACACGGATTTCCTGCTGGACGGGCGGCCGGTACGGCTGCTGTCCGGCGCGCTGCACTACTTCCGCGTGCACGAGGCGCAGTGGGATCACCGGCTGGCGATGCTGCGGGCGATGGGCCTGAACTGCGTGGAGACGTACGTGCCGTGGAACCTGCACGAGCCAAGTCCCAGTCGCCACAAGGACGTAGAGGCCCTCGGCCGCTTCCTGGACGCGGCCCAGGAGGCGGGGTTGTGGGCGATCGTGCGCCCGGGGCCCTACATCTGCGCCGAGTGGGAGAACGGCGGTCTTCCGCACTGGGTGACGGGCGAGCTCGGCGCACGCGCACGCACGCGTGACGCACGATTCCTCGCCCATGTGGAGCGCTGGTTCGGGGCGCTGCTGCCCGGGATCGCCGTCCGGCAGATCGACCGGGGCGGCCCGGTGATCATGGTGCAGGTCGAGAACGAGTACGGGAGTTACGGCTCCGACGCGGAATATCTGGAGCGGCTGGCCGAGCTGCTGCGCGCGGGCGGGATCACGGTCCCGCTGTTCACCTCGGACGGCCCCGAGGACCACATGCTGACCGGCGGCTCGCTCCCCGGGGTCCTCGCCACGGTGAACTTCGGCTCCCACGCGCGCGAGGCGTTCGGGACGCTGCGCGAGCACCGCCCCGAAGGGCCGCTGATGTGCATGGAGTTCTGGTGCGGCTGGTTCGACCACTGGGGCGGCGAGCACGTCGTGCGGGACGCCGGTGACGCGGCGGACGCCCTGCGCGAGATCCTGGAGTGCGGCGCCTCGGTCAACCTCTACATGGCGCACGGCGGCACCAACTTCGGCGGCTGGGCGGGCGCCAACCGGGGCGGCGGTGCCCTGCACGAGGGCCCGCTGGAGCCCGACGTGACGTCCTACGACTACGACGCGCCGATCGACGAGTACGGCAGGCCCACGGAGAAGTTCCGGCGCTTCAGGGAGGTCCTCGCCGAGTACGCCGAGGGCCCGCTGCCCGAACTACCGCCGGCGCCCCCGAGGCTGGCCGCGGACACCGACGCGGACCTGACCGGCTGGGCGCCCCTGGACGTCGTACTGGACACGCTCGGCGGCCCGGAGGTCGCGGCGCCCGTCCCGCCGACCTTCGAGGAGCTGGACGTGGACCGGGGGCTCGTGCGGTACGCGGTGACCGTGCCGGGGCCGCGGCAGCCGTACCCGCTCACCGCGCGCGGGCTGCGCGATCTGGCGGTGGTGTACGTCGACGGGGAGCGGGCCGGGGTGCTCGCCGAGGGCGACGAGCACCTGAAGGAGCCCGTCGCCGGGCACGCGCGCGTGGAGCTGTGGGTGGAGTCCCTGGGGCGGGTCAACTACGGGCCGCGTACCGGCGAGCCCAAGGGCATCACCGGGGGGCTGCTGCACGAGCGGCAGTTCCTGCACGACGTACGCGCGCGTGGGCTGCGCCTGGACGCCCTGGAGGACGTCGGGGCGGTGCCCTTCGGGGAGCTGCCCGCGGACGGCGCCCCGGGGCTGTACCGGGGCACCGTCACGGTGCGGGGCGCCGGGGACGCCCGGCTCGAACTGCCGGGCTGGACCCGGGGGTTCGCGTGGATCAACGGGTTCGGCCTCGGCCGCTACTGGTCCGTCGGCCCCCAGCGCTCGCTGTACGTACCCGGGCCCGTGCTGCGGGAGGGCGTCAACGAGGTGTGGGTGCTGGAGACGGAGGAGGCGGCGCCGGAGGGCGTGCGGTTGCGGCCCGTCCAGGAGGCGGCGGCTCCCGTAGTCGCCCCTTAAAGGCCCTTGGTCGCCTCCCAAAGGCCCTCAAAGGGCGTTGGCCGCCTTCGCTATGTCGGCCGCGAAGGTGCTGACCTGCGTGTACACGCCGGCGACTCCGGGGCGGGCGCAGCCGTCGCCCCAGCTGACGATGCCGACCTGGACCCACTTGTCGGCCGCGTCCTTGCGGAACATGGGCCCGCCGGAGTCGCCCTGGCAGGTGTCGACGCCGCCCTGGGGGTATCCGGCGCACAGCTCCTGGCTGGGCACGAGCTCGTTCCCGTAGTGCCATTTGCACTGCGTGTCGGGGACGTAGGGGACGTTCGCCTTGAGGAGCTTGGTGGAGCCGGTGTTGGCGTTCTCCGCGGTGTCGCCCCAGCCCGCGATGGTGAAGACGCCGCGGTTGTACCGGGTGTCGGTGGCGATCTTCAGGGTGGGCAGGTCGATCGGACGGGCCAGCTTGATCAGCGCCCAGTCCCGGCCGACGCCGTTGTAGCCGGTGGCCTGCTTGACCTTGGTCGACTTCACCTTGATCGCGGCGGCGGAGGTGAGGTCGGCGACCCCGGCGGTGGCGGTGATGCGAGTGTTGCTCCCGGAACCCGACACGCAGTGGGCGGCCGTCAGCACGACGTCCTTCTTGTAGAGCGCTCCGCCGCAGCCCATGGAGAGGTGGACCATGAACGGGAACTCGCTCGACCCGGCGGGCGTTCCTCCGACGACGGGCGAGGGCGCGGCCTGCGCGCTCACGGGCTGGAGGCCGGCCGCGGCGAGGGCGACGACACCGACGGCCGCGGCTCTGCGCGCCAGGTTCGGGCGGGATCTCCTGGGCGGGGTGGAGGTCAACGTGGATCCTTTCGTGGCAAGTTGGGCGGCCCGCATTATGAAGATCGAACGGCCCCTTTGACAAGGGGTGATCTCACGTCCGGCCCGCGGAACCCGACCCGGGAGAATCGGCTCGCCTCCCCGTAGAGTGGAATCGGGTTCAGGGCGTCTGAAGGGGGTCGGACGTGGCGCACGACGGACCGGTCGAGCACGGCTACCCACATCTGGAGACGGTGCGGGCCGCCATCACCGCGCTCTACAAGCGCCTGTCGTACGACACCGTCCAGACCTTCTCGACCAGCGTGCTCCCCGCCGACGTGGCCTTCGCCGACACCGACGACCTGCATCTCGGCGCCCAGCGCGTGGCCCGTGAACTGGTCCGGCACTACCGCCTGCCCGACGCCCGGATGATCGTCGGCTTCCGCGAGATGACCCACGCGGCGAACGTCGAACTCGCCGCAGGACCCGAGTACTTCATCGAGCTGAACGACCGATTCCGCACCCACCGCCGGGACATCGGCGCGGCCCTCGCCCACGAGGTCATGCACGTCTATCTGCACCGCCTCGACCTGACCTTCCCCGGCACCCGGGACAACGAGATCCTCACGGACACCGCGACGACGTATCTTGGCGCCGGCTGGCTGCTGCTCGACGCGTACCGGGAGGACGCGGCCTCCTCGCAGAAGCTGGGCTACCTCACCCCGGAGGAGTTCGGCTACGTCCTCGCGAAGCGCGCCCTGGTCTTCGGCGAGGACCCGTCGATCTGGTTCACCAGCCCCCAGGCCTACGAGTCCTACACGCGTGGCATGGCCAAGGCCCGCAGCGACGAACAGCAGCCTCCGCTGACGGCGGCGGGGTGGGCGGGGCGGCGGCGGTACGCGCGCGACCGGCGGCATGCGCAGGCCCACCACGCGGCCTCCGGCGGGGTGGGCGTCCCGTACTCCTTCACGCCCGACGGCCACGGCCCCCTGCGGGTGTCGTTCCCGTGTCCGACCTGCCATCAGCGGATCAGGGTGCCGGTGAAGGGGCGGGTCAGGGCGCGGTGCGGGCTGTGCCGGACGGTGTTGGAGTGCGATACGTAGGGCACTGGGCAGGGCGCTGTGCGGGCGCGGGCGTGAGGCGCGGGAAATCGCCCCTCAGCCGCTCCCCTGCGCTCCGTACACCGCCCCCGGCACCTCCGCCTCCGCCAGCAGCTTCAGCGCCGTCTCCCCCGCCTCCGCCGGGCTCCATCGCGCCCCCTTGTCCGCGCTCGGCCCCGGTCGCCAGCCCTCCATGACCGTGATCCGGCCGCCCTCCGTCTCGAAGACCCGGCCGGTCACTCCCGCGCTCGCGGCCGAGCCGAGCCAGACGACGAGCGGGGAGACGTTCTCGGGGGCCATCGCGTCGAAACCGGCGTCGGGCGCGGCCATGGTCTCGGCGAAGGTGCGTTCCGTCATGCGGGTGCGGGCCGCGGGGGCGATGGCGTTGACCTGGACGCCGTAGCGGGCGAGTTCGGCCGCGGCGACGAGGGTCATCCCGACGATGCCGGCCTTGGCGGCGCTGTAGTTCCCCTGCCCGACCGACCCCAACAGCCCTGCCCCGCTACTGGTGTTGACGATCCGCGCGGTCGGCGTACGGCCCGCCTTGGCCTCGGCCCGCCAGTGCGCGGCGGCGTGCTTGAGCGGGAGGAAGTGGCCCTTGAGATGGACGCGTACGACGTCGTCCCAGTCGTCCTCGTCGAGGTTGACGAGCATCCGGTCGCGCAGGAAGCCCGCGTTGTTGACGAGCGTGTCGAGCCGGCCGTACGCCTCCAGGGCGGCGGCGACCAGGGAGGACGCGCCTTCCGTGGTGGCGATGTCACCGCCGTGGGCGATCGCCTCGCCGCCGGCCGCGCGGATCTCGGCCACGACCTGCGCTGCCGGGCTGTCCGCGCCCGGTGACCCGTCCAGCCCAACTCCCAGGTCGTTCACGACGATCCGCGCGCCCTCCGCCGCGAAGGCGAGCGCGTGGGCCCGGCCGAGCCCGCGCCCGGCACCGGTGACGACGACGACCCGGCCGTGACAGATTCCGCTCATCTCACGCCTCCTTCTGGGGAGTTGACGTCTCCCGATCGACGGACCCCTTGCTGTCGCCCTTCTTGTCGGCGACGGCCTTGTTGGCGGTGGCCGCGTCCAGAAATGCCGGCGCCTCCCCGCCCCCGTGCACCAGCAGACTCGCCCCGCTGATGTACGCGGCCGCGTCGGAGGCGAGGAAGACGGCCGCCGCGCCGATGTCTGAGGGCACGGCGAGCCGGCCGAGGGGCACCGTGCGGGAGACCGCCTCGATGCCGTCCTCGCCGCCGTAGTGCAGATGGGACAGCTCGGTGCGGACCATGCCGACGACGAGCGTGTTGACGCGCACCTCCGGCGCCCACTCCACGGCCATCGAGCGGGCGAGGCTCTCCAGACCGGCCTTGGCCGCGCCGTACGCGGCCGAGCCCGGGGAGGGGCGCCCACCACTGACACTGCCGATCATCACCACGGAGCCCTTGGCCCGCCGCAGATGCTCGTACGCGGCGAGCGAAGTGCCCAGCGCGGTGGTGAGGTTGAGCTCGATCACGCGCGCGTGCCACTCCACCGGAGCCTGGTCGAGCGGCCGGTAGGGCGCGCCGCCCGCGTTGTTGACGAGCGCGTCGAGCCGGGGCAGACCGCCGAAGAACTCCCGTACGGCGTCCGGGTCCCGCAGGTCGAGGGAGACGAACTCCGTTCCCTTGAGCGGCTGTTCGGGCGGTCTGCGCGCGCAGATCACCACCTCGGCGCCGGCCTCGACGAAGGCCCGCGCGATCCCGGCCCCGACGCCTCGGGTGCCGCCCGTGACGACGGCGACCTTCCCGTTCAGATCCATCGCCGCTACCCTCCACCTAACAAACGTTAGGTGGAAAGGTAGCTGATGCGCGCATGGGTGTCTCCACCTCGTCCCCGGAAAAGGGGCCCGAACACGACGGCATCGCGATCGTCACGGTCGACTTCCCACCGGTGAACGCCCTGCCGGTGCAGGGCTGGTTCGCCCTCGCCGACGCCGTGCGCGCGGCGGGCCGTGACCCGCGCACGCGGTGCGTGCTGCTCACCGCCGAGGGCCGGGGCTTCAACGCGGGTGTGGACATCAAGGAGTTGCAGGCGAACGGGCCGAGCGCGCTGGTCGGCGCCAACCGCGGCTGTTTCGAGGCCTTCGCGGCCGTGTACGAGTGCGAGGTCCCGGTGGTCGCGGCGGTGCACGGCTTCTGTCTGGGCGGCGGGATCGGTCTGGTCGGCAATGCGGACGTGATCGTGGCGAGCGAGGACGCCACCTTCGGGCTACCGGAGTTGGACCGGGGCGCCCTGGGTGCGGCGACGCATCTGTCCCGACTGGTCCCGCAGCACCTGATGCGCGCCCTGTACTACACCTCCCGCACGGCGACCGCGGCCGAGCTGCACGCGCACGGCTCGGTGTGGCGGGTCGTGCCGCGTGCCGAACTCCTGGACGCGGCTGTGGAGTTGGCGCGAGAGATCGCCGCCAAGGACGGCGAGCTGCTGCGCCTGGCCAAGGCCGCCATCAACGGCATCGACCCGGTCGACGTCCGCCGCAGCTACCGCTTCGAGCAGGGCTTCACCTTCGAGGCGAGCGCGGTCGGGGTAGCGGACCGGGTCCGCGACACGTTCGGCGCACCCAGCACATCCGGCGCATCCGGCACATCCGGCGCATCCGGAAAGGAGGGCGCATAGGTGAGCGACAAAACGATGACCGCCGAGGAGGCCGTCTCCCACCTGGAGAGCGGCATGACCCTCGGCATCGGCGGCTGGGGCTCCCGCCGCAAACCCATGGCCCTGGTACGGGCGTTGCTGCGCTCCGACATCACCGACCTGACCGTCGTCTCGTACGGCGGCCCTGACGTCGGCATGCTGGCCGCGGCCGGCCGCATCCGCAAACTGGTCGCCGCCTTCGTCACCCTCGACTCGATCCCGTTGGAACCCAACTACCGCGCGGCACGCGAGCGCGGCGCCTTCGAGCTGATGGAGGTCGACGAGGCGATGTTCATGTGGGGCCTGCACGCGGCGGCGAACCGGCTGCCGTTCCTGCCGGTGCGGGCGGGCCTCGGCTCGGACGTGATGCGGGTCAACCCCGGCCTGCGGACGGTCACTTCACCGTACGAGGACGGCGAGACGTTCGTCGCGGTGCCCGCCTTGCGCCTGGACGCTGCCCTGGTGCACGTCAACCGCGCCGACCGACTGGGAAACGGGCAGTACCTGGGCCCGGACCCGTACTTCGACGACCTCTTCTGCGAGGCGGCGGACACGGCCTACGTATCGTGCGAACGGGTCGTCGACACGGCCGAGTTGACGAAGGAGGCGCCACCCCAGTCGCTGCTGATCAAACGGCACACCGTCACCGGCGTGGTCGAGGCCCCCGGCGGCGCGCACTTCACCTCCTGCGCTCCCGACTACGGCCGGGACGAGGCCGCACAACGCGCGTACGCGACCACGCCCTGGCCGGAGTTCGCCGAGCGCTACCTCGCCCCGCCCGAGGCCTCGCCCGAGGGAGCCGACTCATGACAGTCACCCGAGCCCCGCTCGCTCCACCCACCCGCGCCGACTATTGCGTGATCGCCTGTGCCGAGGCCTGGCGCGACGGGGGCGAGATCCTGGCCAGCCCGATGGGCCTGATCCCGTCCGTGGGGGCGCGGTTGGCCCGGCTCACCTTCTCGCCGGACCTGCTGCTGACCGACGGCGAGGCGACGATCGTCCGCCCGGACGGGACGCCCGAGGGCTGGTTGCCGTACCGGCAGCATCTGACCATGGTCGCGAGCGGCCGACGGCACGTGATGATGGGCGCGAGCCAGATCGACCGGTTCGGCAACCAGAACATCTCGTGCATCGGCGACTGGGAGCGGCCGAAGCGACAGCTGCTCGGGGTGCGCGGGGCGCCGATCAACACCCTGAACAACCCGACCAGTTACTGGATCCCGAAGCACTCCCGGCGGGTCTTCGTGGAGAAGGTCGACATGGTCTGCGGGGTCGGTTACGACCATGCGGACGGCGCCCGCTACCACCGTATCCCGCGCGTGGTCAGCGACTTGGGCGTCTTCGACTTCGCCACTCCGGACCACTCGATGCGGCTCGCCGCGCTGCACCCGGGCGTCACGGTGGAGCAGGTCCGGGAGGCGACCGGCTTCGAGCTGGCCGTCCCGGACGAGGTCCCGGCGACCCGTGAACCCACCGCCGCCGAGCTGCGGTTGATCCGTGAGGTCATCGACCCGGCCGACTCCCGGGCCAGGGAGGTGAGTTCGTGAGGGAGACCGCGCTCACCCGGCTTGTCGGGGTCCGGCATCCGATCGTGCAGACCGGGATGGGCTGGGTGGCGGGCCCGCGGCTGGTCTCGGCGACGGCGAACGCGGGCGCGCTGGGCATCCTGGCCTCCGCGACCATGACCACGGACCGGCTTCGGGAAGCGATCCGTGAGGTCAAGTCCCGTACGGACGCGCCCTTCGGGGTCAATCTGCGGGCCGACGCGTCGGACGCGGGCGACCGGGTGCGGATCATGATCGAGGAGGGCGTCCGGGTCGCTTCCTTCGCCCTCGCGCCCTCCCCCGAGTTGATCGCCGAGTTGAAGGCGGCGGGCGTCGTCGTGATCCCGTCGATCGGAGCCCGGCGGCATGCCGAGAAGGTCGCGGCCTGGGGCGCGGACGCCGTGATCGTGCAGGGCGGGGAGGGCGGCGGGCACACCGGAGAAGTGGCGACTACCGTGCTTCTGCCGCAAGTTGTGGACGCGGTGGACATCCCGGTGGTGGCGGCGGGCGGGTTCTTCGACGGGCGCGGTCTGGTCGCCGCGCTGGCCTACGGGGCGGCCGGGGTCGCGATGGGCACGCGGTTCCTGCTGACCTCGGACTCGACCGTGCCGGACGCGGTGAAGGCCAGATATCTGGCGGCGACGGTGAAGGACGTCACCGTCACCACGGCGGTCGACGGCCTGCCGCACCGCATGCTGCGCACGGAGTTGGTGGACGCCCTGGAGAACTCTGGCCGCGCACGAGCCCTGTTACACGCCGTCCGCCGCGCGGCCGGGTTCCGCAAGCTGTCGGGGCTCACCTGGCGGCAGTTGGTCCGCGACGGACTGGCCATGAAGCACGGCAAGGAGCTGACCTGGAGCCAGGTCCTGCTCGCCGCGAACACCCCGATGCTGCTCAAGTCGGCGATGGTGGACGGCCGTACGGACCTCGGCGTGATGGCCTCCGGGCAGGTCGCCGGGGTGATCGGGGACCTGCCCTCGTGCGCCGAGCTGGTGGATCGGATCATGAAGGAGGCGGAGGAGGTGACGGAGCGGCTCGCGGCCGTTCAGTGACCGCGCGTCTCATCACTGTCCGACGACCGCGCGGCGACGACTGTCCGATCACCGCGCGGCCCACTGCCGTGCAACGACCGTACGGCTCAAAGCCGTTCGATGATCGTCACGTTCGCCTGCCCCCCGCCCTCGCACATCGTCTGCAGCCCGAACCGCCCGCCCGTGCGCTCCAGTTCGTGCAGCAGGGTCGTCATCAGCTTGACGCCGGTCGCGCCGAGCGGGTGGCCCAGGGCGATCGCGCCGCCGTTGACGTTGACCCGGTCGGGGTCGGCTCCGGTCTCCTTCAGCCAGGCCAACACCACTGGCGCGAACGCCTCGTTGATCTCCACCAGGTCGATGTCGTCGATGGTCATGCCGGCCTTCTTCAGGGCATGGGCGGTCGCGGGGATGGGCGCGGTGAGCATGCGGATCGGGTCCTCGCCGCGCACGGAGAGATGGTGCACGCGCGCGCGGGGCGTCAGGCCGTGTTCCCGTACCGCCCGCTCCGAGGCGAGCAGCATCGCCGCCGCTCCGTCGGAGACCTGCGAGGAGCAGGCGGCGGTGACGGTACCGCCGTCGATGACCGGCTTGAGTGCGGCCATCTTCTCCAGGGAGGTGTCCCGGCGCGGCCCCTCGTCGACGGTGACATGGCCGTAGGCGACGGTCTCGCGCTCGAAGCGGCCCTCGTCGATGGCCGACAGCGCGCGCCGGTGCGAGCGCAGCGCGAACTCCTCCTGGTCCTCCCGGCTGATCCCCCACTTCGCGGCGATCATCTCGGCGCCGGCGAACTGGTTCACCGGCCGCTCCCCGTACCGCGCCCGCCAGCCCTCGCTGCCCGCGAAGGGGCCCTGCGTGAAGCCGAGGGGCTCGGCGGCCTGCCGGGTCGCGAAGGCGATCGGTATCTGCGACATGTTCTGCACGCCACCGGCGACCACGACGTCCTGGGTGCCGGACAGCACGCCCTGGGCCGCGAAGTGCACGGCCTGCTGCGAGGATCCGCACTGCCGGTCGATCGTCACGCCCGGCACCTCCTCGGGCAGCCCGGCCGCCAGCCAGGCGGTCCGCGCGATGTCCCCGGCCTGCGGCCCCACCGTGTCCAGACAGCCGAACACGACGTCCTCGACGGCGGCCGGATCGATGCCGGATCGCGCGACCAGCTCCTTGAGCACATGCGCCCCGAGGTCGGCCGGGTGGACCCCGCTCAGACCCCCCTTGCGCCGCCCGACGGGCGTACGGACCGCTTCGACGATGTAGGCCTCGGCCATGCCAACTCCCCAGACTCACGCTTGAGTTACGTGCGTACGGCGATCCCGTCCAGCACCATCGACAGGTACTGCCGGGCGATCTCCTCCGGGCTGTGCTGTCCGCCGGGCCGGTACCAGGACGCGGCCACCCACACCGTGTCGCGCACGAACCGGTAGGTGAGCCGGACGTCGAGGTCGGCCCGGAACACCCGGGCGGCGACTCCCCGTTCCAGCGTGGACAGCCACGCCTTCTCGAACTTGCGCTGCGACTCGGCGAGGAACGCGAACCGCTCCTGCGCGACGAGCTGCCTGCTCTCCTTCTGGTAGATCGCGACGGCGGCGCGGTGCCGGTCGATCTCCCGGAACGACTCGGTGACCAGCGCCTCCAGCGTCTCGCGCGGCCCGAACTCGGCGTCCAGGACGGCGTCGTAGCCGCTCCACAGCTCGTCGAGGAAGGTCCGCAGGATCTCCTCCAGCATCGATTCCTTGGAGTCGAAGTGGTAGTAGAGACTGCCCGCGAGCATGCCCGCGTGGTCCGCGATCTTGCGTACGGTGGTGGCGTTGTAGCCCTGCTCGGCGAAGACCTCGGCGGCGGTGTCGAGGAGTTCGCGGCGGCGCGCGGGCGCGGCGGTCACCTGGGGCTTCTTCTTGATCGGCACGCGACCATTGTCCCGCTACGCATGCTGACTGCTGACGGAGACGATCTCGCCGGTCATGTACGAGGAGTAGCCGGAGGCCAGGAACACGATCACGTTGGCCACCTCCCAGGGTTCCGCGTACCGCCCGAACGCCTCGCGCGCGGTGAGTTCCTCCAGCAGCTCGGGCGTGGTCACCTTCGCGAGGTGCGCGTGCATGGCGAGGCTCGGCGAGACCGCGTTCACCCGCACCCCGTACGCGGCGGCCTCGATCGCCGCGCACCGGGTCAGCGCCATCACGCCCGCCTTAGCGGCCGCGTAATGTGCCTGTCCGGCCTGGGCGCGCCAGCCCACCACGGAGGCGTTGTTGACGATGACCCCGGCGCCGGCCTCGCGCATCAGCCGCAGGGCCGCCCGCGTGCAGCGGAAGGTGCCGTTGAGGGTGACGTCCAGGACCCGGTCCCACTGCTCGTCGGTCATGTCGACGAGGTCCGAAGTCCCGCCCAGACCCGCGTTGTTGACGACGACGTCCAACCGCCCGTGCTCCCGTACGGCCGTCTCGAAGAGCGCCCGCACCTGCCCCTCGTCGGTCACGTCGCACGGCTGCGCGGCGACAACGTCCGCGCCGAACTCCCCGGCCAGCTCCGCCTCGTGCTCCTTGAGCCGGCGCACATGCGCGTCGCTGATCAGCACGCGCGCGCCCTCCTCCAGGAACCGTCGGGCCGTGGCGCCGCCGATACCGGCCCCGGCGGCGGCCGTGACGACCGCGGACCGCCCCGCAAGGAGACCGTGCCCCGGCTCGTACGCCGGACTCTCGACGCCTGTCATAGGGCCACGCTAACCTACCAAACACTTGTTAGGGAAGGATGGCAGCCCATGGATCTCGCCTTCACGCAGGACGAGGAGGCCTTCCGCGCGGAGGCCCGGGCGTGGCTCGCGGACCATGTGCCGCGCACCCCGCTGCCGTCCCTGGAGACCGAGGAGGGCTTCGCGGCGCACCGCGCGTGGGAGGCCGAACTGGCCGCGGACCGCTGGTCGGTCGTCAACTGGCCGGTGGAGTACGGCGGTCGGGGCGTCGACCTGATCTCCTGGCTGGTCTTCGAGGAGGAGTACTGGGCGGCGGGCGCGCCGGGCCGGGTCGGGCAGAACGGGATCAGTCTGCTCGCGCCCACCCTCTTCGACCACGGCACGGCGAAGCAGCGGGCGCGTGTGCTCCCCTCCATGGCCACCGGCGAGGTCGTCTGGGCGCAGGCGTGGTCGGAGCCCGAGGCCGGCTCCGATCTGGCCTCCCTGCGGTCCAAGGCCGTGCGCACGGACGGGGGTTGGCTGCTGAGCGGTCAGAAGACGTGGTCCTCGCGGGCCGCGTTCGCCGACCGCGCGTTCGGCCTGTTCCGCAGCGCCCCGGACGCCCCGAAGCCGCACCAGGGCCTGACCTACCTGATGTTCGACCTGCGCGCACCCGGCGTCACGGTCCGCCCGATCGGACGCCTGGACGGGAAGCCGGCGTTCGCGGAGCTGTTCCTGGACGAGGTATTCGTGCCGGACGAGGACGTGATCGGCGAGCCGGGCGCGGGCTGGCGGATCGCCATGTCGACGGCGGGCAACGAGCGGGGGTTGATGCTGCGCTCCCCCGGCCGTTTCCTGGCCGGCGCGGGACGGCTGCACCGGCTGTGGCAGGCTCAGGGCGCTCCGGAGTCGATGCGCGACCGGGTCGCCGACGCGGTGATCGGCGCCCGCGCCTACCGCCTGTTCACCTACGCCCACGCCTCCCGTTTCCTCGACGGCGAGTCCCTCGGCCCGGAGTCCAGTCTGAACAAGGTCTTCTGGTCGGAGTACGACATCGCGCTGCACGAGACGGCACTCGATCTCCTGTGCGAGCAGGGCGAGTTGACGGAAAACGAGTGGGCCGAGGGGTACGTTTTCTCCCTCGCGGGACCCATCTACGCGGGCACGAACGAGATCCAGCGCGACATCATCGCCGAGCGCCTGCTCGGCCTGCCGAAGGGACGCCGCTGATGCGCTTCCTGCTCGACACGGAACAGCGCGCGTTCGCCGACTCCTTGGACACGATGCTGGCGTCCGCGGACACCCCGTCGGCGATCCGGTCCTGGAGCGCCGGCGACCACACACGCGGCTTCGACCTGTGGGGCCGTATCGCCGGAGCGGGTGTGTTCGCGCTGGCAGTGCCGGAGGCGTACGAGGGTCTGGGGCCCCGGCCCGTCGAACTGGCCGTCGCCTTCGTGGAGTTGGGCCGGCACGCGGTCCCGGGGCCGCTGGTGGAGACGGTGACGGCGGCGGCCCTGCTGACCGAACCGGGCCCGGCGAAGCGGTATCTGCCGGCGCTGGCCTCGGGCGAGACCGTGGCCACCCTCGCCACCGCGGGCGGCTACGCGCTGGACGGGGACGCGGCGACCGCGCTGTTCACCCTGACCGACGGCGAACTGCGACTCGCCCCCGGCCACGGCCCCGTACGCGCCTCGCTCGACCCGGCACGGCGGCTGACCCTGCCCGCCACGGGCGGTGAACTCCTGCGCGCCGAGGCGCACTTCGGCGAGGCGCTCACCTGGGCCCGGCTCGCCACCGCCGCCCAGGCCCTCGGCGTCGGGCTCGCCCTGCTCGACCGGACCGTCGCCTACGTCAAGCAGCGGCTCCAGTTCGGCGTCCTCATCGGGTCGTTCCAGGCGGTCAAGCACCAACTGGCCGACGCGAAGATCGCGTTGGAGTTCGCGAGACCCCTGCTGTTCGGCGCCGCGCTCACCCTGGACCCGGCCGACGTGGCCGCCGCCAAGGTCGCGGCCTGCGAGGCGGCGTACACGACCGCCCGTACGGCACTGCAGCTGCACGGCGCGATCGGCTACACCGCGGAGTACGACCTCTCCCTCTGGCTGACCAAGGCCCGTGCCCTGCGCACCGCTTGGGGCGGCCCCACCGAGTGCCGGGAGACGGTGCTCAGCGGCGGCGGTCGCCGCTGGTGAAGTGCCTCAGTGGTGGTGGTCGCCGCTGGTGAGTTCCTTGTACTCCTCCGGCGTCGGCTTCGCGATCCGCGACTCGGGTCCGAACATCGCCCGCGCGAGCTGGGCTCGTACCCGCTGGGAGACCGTGACCTGCCTGCGTACACCGTTGGCGTCGACCATCGGGCCGATCTCGTAGGCCGGTTCCTGTTCGTGCTGGGTGAGGGTGTGCAGCTGATCCTGCGGGAGCTGCTCGTGCACCTCGACGAACTCCCCGTGCGGCAGCCGCCGGATGACCCCGGTCTCCCGGCCGTGCAGCACCTTGTCCCGGTCCCGGCGCTGAAGTCCCATGCAGAACCGCTTGGTGACGAGGAAGGCCAGCACCGGCACCACGAAGAAGCCGATCCGCACGAACCAGGTGATCGCGTTGATGGACAGATGCAGATGCGTGGCCACGATGTCGTTGCCGCCGCCGATCAGCAGTACCCCGTACAGGCTGAGCCAGGCCACGCCCAGGCCGGTGCGCACGGGCGCGTTGCGCGGCCGGTCCAGGATGTGGTGCTCGCGTTTGTCGCCGGTGATCCACGCCTCGACGAACGGGTAGACGCCGAGGGCGAGCAGGATCAGCGGGAAGAGCGAGAAGGGGATGAGGACACCCGGAATCAGGGTGTGGCCCCAGAGGTTGATCTCCCATCCCGGCATCACCCGGATCAGCCCCTCGGAGAAGCCGAGGTACCAGTCGGGCTGGGCGCC
This sequence comes from Streptomyces sp. NPDC001002, assembly GCF_053599215.1. Taxonomy (NCBI): domain Bacteria; kingdom Bacillati; phylum Actinomycetota; class Actinomycetes; order Kitasatosporales; family Streptomycetaceae; genus Streptomyces; species Streptomyces sp. NPDC001002. The sequence goes on from NZ_JBSFLV010000108.1 coordinate 30,037, forward strand.
GGTCGTCACCAGGTCGGGCCGGTAAGGGCCGAACGCCCAGACGGGGTTGATGCTGGCGATGCCGCCCATGATCGTCAGGACGCCGAAGACGAGGAAGAAGAAGCCGCCCGCCTTCGCCATGTAGACCGGCAGGAACGGCATGCCGACGACCGACTTCTGGTCGCGTCCCGGCCCCGGGTACTGGGTGTGCTTGTGGTAGAAGACCAGGATCAGATGGGCGACCACCAGGCCCAGCATGATCCCGGGCAGCAGCAGGACATGGACCGGGAAGAGCCGCGAGATGATGTCGTGCCCCGGGAACTCGCCGCCGAACAGGAACATCGACAGATACGTGCCGACGATCGGGATCGACAGGATCGCGCCGTCGGCGAAGCGGATGCCGGTGCCGGACAGCAGGTCGTCCGGGAGCGAGTAGCCGGTCAGCCCTGTGATGATGCCGAGCATCAACAGGGTCCAGCCGAAGATCCAGTTGACCTCGCGCGGCTTGCGGTAGGCGCCGGTGAAGAACACCCGCATCATGTGGATGAGCATGCCGGCGATGAAGACCACGGCCGCCCAGTGGTGGATCTGCCGGATCAGCAGCCCGCCGCGCACATCGAAGCTGATGTCGAGCGAGGACTCGTAGGCCCGGGTCATGACGACACCGTTGAGGGGCTTGTACGAGCCGTGGTAGAT
>NZ_JBSFLV010000109.1:0-30551 GCF_053599215.1 Streptomyces sp. NPDC001002
ACAAAGTCGCCATGAACCGTGCCTGCTTTCGCCGTCCGGAAGGCTTTCGGCCTCGTCCCATCCTTCTGGGGCTCCGCCCCAGACCCCGCTCCTCAAACGCCGGAGGGGCTGAAATGTGCGGTCAGCTCTTCTTCGGGTGGGGTGTCGAACCGTAGGCCGTCAGGAACTTGTCCCTGAACGCGCTCATCTTCCAGACGGGCGCGTCGTGGGCGGGGCGGAGGCCGTCGGACCAGTTCCAGTCGGCGATCTTGTCGAGGACCTTCGGGTCCTTGGCGACGATGGAGATCGGGACGTCACGGCTGGCGTGGTCGCCGCTGACGCGGGCGATGGGCTGGTGGTCGCCGAGGAAGACCAGGACGGTGTTCTCGTCGCCGTAGCGCTCCATCCACTGGGTGAGCGCGGTCACCGAGTACTGCACCGACTTGCCGTACTCCTCACGGGACTTGGTGGGGTTCGTGAGGACGTCCGAGGCCTTCTTGCCGGCCTTCTGGATCGCGTTGAAGATCGTGCCGTCGCCGAGCTTGTCCCAGTCGACCATCTTCGGGATCGGCGCCCACGGCTGGTGGCTGGAGGTCAGGATGATCTCCGACATCAGCGGCTTGTCCCGCTTCTTGCTGTGCTCCAGCTTCTGGTACGCCTCCAGCGCGTACTGGTCCGGCATCGTCGACCAGCTGAACTTCGGCCCCTTGTAGCCCAGTTGGAAGGCATTGCGCACCGAGTCGAGGCCGTAGTAACTCTGCTCGGGCCACGCCTTCTGCACACCCGGCATGATCCCGACCGTGTCCCAGTCGCCCGTCTTCTGGAACGCCTTGGTGAGACTGAGGTGGTCGCTCGCCATCACCGTGCGGTAGCGCTGCTGGTTGTCGATCCACAGACCGGACATGGTCGTCGAGTGGCCCAGCCAGCTGCTGCCGCCGTACGTCGCCGAGGTCAGCCACCCGCTCTTCGCGTGGAAACCGGCCTTGGCGAGGGCCTTGGTGCTCACGTCGAGCGTCTTGTCCACGCCCGGCGCCATGATCGGGTCCTCGATCGCGCTGCGGCCGTAGCTCTCGATGAAGGTGAAGATCATGTCCTTGCCGCGCAGGTCGGGCACGAGCTGCGCGGGAGGCGTGTTCCCGAACGCGTCGACCTTCGCCACCTTCTGGAACTCCGCCTCGTCCCGCAACGTGTCCTGCACCCGCCGCACCTGGACGCTCAGGGCCTTCGCCTGCCGGTCGGAGGCGATCGGCAGGCCCGCGAGCTGCAGGCTCAGCGCCGAGCAGAGCACCCAGGCGACGGTGGCTATGAGGGTCGCCCGGGTCGCGACCTGCTTGTTGCGGGAGAGCAGGTTGCTGAGCCGGACCATCGCCAGCGCCATCGCGGTGAGCAGCACGACGACCAGGACGACCGCGCCGATGCTCGCGCCGACCGCCACCGCCTTGCCCATCGAGTCCTCGATGTACGCCTGCGCGTCCGGCAGCAACTCCCAGTCCAGCACCAGGTTGAAGCCCCGGCCCAGGTACTCCAGGAAGCCCATGTCCAACAGGTTCACGATCGTCATCGCGCCCAGCAGGACCCCGGACAGCGCGGCCACGATCACCCGCGGCCGACGCGGCAGCGCGAGCGCCACGGCCGCCCCGAGAATCGCCTCCACCGGAATCCGCGTGAACCGGTTGAACTGCAGCGCGTTCACCCGGTTCGGCAGCATGAGAGCCCCGAGGACGAGCACGGCACAGAGGATCGTGATCGTCCACTGGATGGCCCGTACGGCCGTGGGGTGGCGTTCACGGAGGGCGGCGAGCCGCGCCCGCAGCCCCTTCGGCTCAGGCGCGCCGGCCTCCGGTTCGGCCGCGACCTCGACCTCGGGTGACGTGTCCTGCTGCTGACTGAGGCGCGTGAAGACAGGCACCCGAGGGTTCCTTCCGTGCGAGACCTTTGATGCCATCTCGTACGGTGCGGTGTGGGGCGGTGTTCACGGAGGCAGGCAAACACCGGGCAAATGCCCGGTCAACGGTACGGAGAGTGTCTTTTAGGGGCGCGGGGAACTGCGCGACCAGCCCCCACCGGCCGGCAGCCGCCCACGCCCCCCAACCACCCCACCCCTTACGCGCCCCCCACCGCCGTCAGCAGCGCAAGCGGCGCCGCCGCCGAACGAGACTCCCGCACACACGCATGCGGATACGGCACCGGCTCCGAATGCGTATCCCGCCCGTACCCGGCAAGAACCTCCGGCAGCCGATGCCCGGTGGCCGTCGCCGCGTCCACCAACGCATGCGCCACAGACCGAGCCTCGTCATGCAACCCGTACCGCGCCAACCCCAACGTGATCAACGCGTTGTCGTGCGGCCACACAGACCCCCGGTGATACGACAACGGGTGATACGCCGCCTGCCCGGAGGCGAGCGTCCGAACTCCCCACCCGGAGAAGAAGTCCGGCTCCACCAACCGCCGCCCCACAGCCTCCCCGTACTCCTTGTCCAGCAGCCCGGACCAGAGAAGATGACCCGCGTCCGAGGCGAGCGCGTTCACCTGCCGCCCCTCCCCGTCCAGCGCCAGCGCGGGGAAGTTGAGGTCCCGCATCCAGAAGTCCCGTTGGAAACGGTCCCGGAGATCGCCCGCCGCCTGCTCCAGCAGCGCCGCGTACGTCTCGTCGCCCCACACCGTCCGCGCGACCCACGCCGTGCGGCGCAGCGCGTCGTACGCGTAGCCCTGCGCGCCCGCCGCCATCACCGGTCCGCTCGCCCGCGTCCCGTCCGCGGAGCAGATCGCGCCGGGGGAGTCCTTCCAGTTCTGGTTCGCCAGGCCGCCCTGGTCCGCGCGGTAGACGAGGTAGCCGCGTGAGGTGAGGCCGCCGTGGTCCAGCATCCAGCCGATCGCCGCGCGCGCGTGCGGTTCCAGGCGGCGGGCCAAGTCCGCGTCACCTGTCTGTTCGACGTACGCGCCGAGGAGGACGAGGAAGAGCGGAGTCGCATCGACCGAGCCGTAGTAGCGGCCGAACGGCACCTGGCCGAAGTGCGCCAACTCCCCGTGCCGTACCTCGTGCACGATCTTCCCGGGCTGCGACACCGAGGTCGGGCCCGTCTCCGTCGCCTGCGTGGCGGCGAGGGCGGGGAGCGTGGCGGCGGCGAGTTGGGGGCGGTAGGGGAGCGCGAAGAGGGAGGTGAGGAGGGCGTCTCGGCCCAGGAGGGTCAGGAACCACGGGGCTCCTGCGGCGGGAACGCGCAGCTCTTCGCCGTCCGGGCCCGTCGCCGAGACCTGGAGCGACGCCAGGTCGGCCAGGCCGCGTGCGCAGGCCGCCGCCAGCTCCGGCCAGCCGGTCGGGAAGGGCACGCCCTCGACGAACTCGCCCTCCATGGCCAGGAGTTGTTCGTTCATCGCGGCCGGGGACGCCGGTACGCGCCTGGCTCGCTTGTCTCCGTGCGGGCGGGCCATCACCCGTAACGTCAGCTCGGTGGTGCCGTGCGGGGCCAGTTCGAGGGTCCAGACCAGGCGGCGCGCGCCGGTGCCCGTCTCCTCGACGCCGTCCGGGGCCGGCTCCGCCGTCACTGTCGTACACGAGCGCCACTCGCCGCGCTGGTAGCTGAACTCCACGCCGTCGTCGAGGACTTGGCGGGAGCGGGTGGCGCCGATCTTGGTGTAGGTGCGGTGGTCGGAGCGCAGCTCGAACTGGTCGGTGAAGTCGGCGTCCACGGTGATCGCGAGGCGGACCGTGGTGGGGGAGGGGCGGTTGCTGGTCACCCGGAGGGATTCGACGAACGCGCCTTCGCCCACCGCCTGTTCGCGGAAGAGCGTGCACTTGGGCGGCTCCTGTCGGCCGCCGCGCGGGACGAGGACACAGCGCGCCGTGTCCCCGTCCGCGACCGGCGTGAGCGACTCCGGGACCGCGCCGTCGACCGTCAGTTGCCAACGGCTCAGGTGCCTCGCGTCGCGCACGAACAGTCCGTCCGGGGAACCGGCCCCTCGGACGCCGCTGATGTCCCCGCCGTCGCCCACGGCCGCGAACGTACCGCCGTGCACGAGCAGATGATGCCGGTCCGTCATCCCCGTTCCCCTCCCTTGTCCCTCATCTCGAACGTGTCGACGCCCGTGGAGGACACGCCGTGTCCGGGGCGCGTGTGGAGCAGGTCGAGCGCGAGCGCGGCGGTCCAGCCGAAGCCGAGCGCTCCGCAGGCCTCGCCGGTGTACGGGTCGACGTACTCCGCGAAGTCGGTGTCGGCGGCCGTGCGCAGCAGCGCGTCCCGCAGTGAGTCGGCGGCCGCTTGTTCGCCGTGCACCCGCAGGCCGCTCTCCAGCAGCCAGTTGGTGTTGAACCACGCCGGCCCGCGCCAGTAGCGGTGCGGGTCGAAGGCCTCGCCCAGCAGGTCGTAGCTCGGGGCGAGGCGGGTGCTGTCGCCGAGGCCGAAGTGCGGGCCGCGGACGGTGGCGAGGAGTGTGGCGACGACATCCCTCGGGAGGCCGGGCAGGAGGAGCGGGATCAGGCCGGAGACGCTGCGCTCGGGGATCAGGGTGCCGTCACGGTCCCCGTCGCGCAGATCCCGGCACAGGAACATCCCGCTCGCCGGGTCCCACAGGCGGTCCACCAGCGCCGTCGTCAGGCGTTCCGCGCGGGCGTGCCGGGCCGTGCCGGTCGCGCCCAGTTCGCGGGCGATCCTGGCCAGCGCGTGCTCCGAGGCGATGAGCAGGGCGTTGAAGGAGGGGTCCTCCACCGCGAACTCCCCTGCCCCGTCGGCGTATTCGCCGTCCCGGTAGTCCGTCGCCAGGCGCACGTACCGGCCGTAGTCGAGGTCCGTCGGGCGGTCCTCGGCGGCACCGTGGTCGAGGTCGGCGCGGCGGAAGGAGCGGGCCGGGGCCGGGGTGACGCGGGCCAACGGGGCGTCCCAGCAAGGGCTGTTGTCCATACCCTGTTCCCAGGGGTGCACCACGGACGCGAGTCCGCCGCCGCCCAGGTCCCGGCGGTGCAGCAAGTAGCGGTGCCAGGCGGCCAGTCGGGGGTACACCCCGGCGAGGAAGCCACGCGCGCGGGAGAGGCCCGGGTCGGCGCTGTGCACCAGCCACGCGGCCAGCGCGTGGACCGGTGGCTGCACGATGCCGGAGGTCTGTACGGTGCGCGGGGCGCCCGCCGCGTGCCCCGCGGTCGAGGAGCGCCAGAAGTCGGGGCTCGGGAAGTACGCGTCGAGCGGGACGGAGGGGTTGAAGACGATGTGCGGGACACGCCCGTCCGCCCACTGGGCGCTCAGCAGCGTCTCCAGCTCCGTCTGGGCCCGTAACGGCGACAGGTGCCGCAGGCCGATCGCGATGAACGCCGAGTCCCACGACCACTGGTGCGGATACAGGCTGCGCGAGGGGACCGTGGACGTGCCCGTCCAGTTGGCCTCCAGCACCCGCGCGGCCCTGCGGTGCAGCGAATCCGGCATCGGGGGCGGATCGTGCGGATCGTATACAAGCGTGCCCTCGGTGGGGCGGACGGTGAGTTGGGCAGTGCGATCCACTCGGGGCTCCCCGAAAGACGTTCGGCAGACCGGTTCGGTCTTGGCTACCGTAGGGTTACGTCTATTTAACACGCAAAACTCAATATGTAATGCAGGGTTGAGAAACACAAGGGGGTGCGCATGACCGCTCGGGACCAGATTCGGGGTCAGCATCGGGGTCAGGCTCGCGCCGGCGATCTGCTCGAACTGGTGCGGAGCGGGCGGGCGACCACCCGCGGTGCCCTCCAGCAGGCCACCGGGCTCTCCCGCGCCACCGTCGGCCAGCGCCTGGACCGGCTCTTCCGCGCCGGCTGGCTGCGCGAGGGCGCCGGCGGCCCGGTCGACTCGCCCCTGGGCGGGCGCCCCTCCATCACCCTGGAGTTCGACGACGAGCACGCCGTCGTCCTCGCCGCCGACCTCGACACCCGCCATGCCCGCGCCGCCCTGCTCACCCTGACCGGCGAGATCCTCGCCGAGAGGGCCGGGACCCTGGTCGTCGAGGACGGTCCGGACGTGGTCCTCGGCGCGCTCGGCGGGTGGTTCGCCGAACTGCTGGAGAAGGTGGACCGGCCCGCGCGGTCGGTCTGCGGTATCGGGCTCGCGGTGCCTGGACCCGTCGACAGCGAGACCGGCCGGGTCGTGCAGCCGCCGATCATGCCGGGCTGGGACGGTTACGACATACGGGGTCGGCTGTCCCGAGCCTTCGCCGAGCACACGGGCGGTCCGGCCGGCGTCCCCGTGCTCGTCGACAACGACGCGAACCTCATGGCGTACGGCGAACAGCGCACCGGCTACCCCGACTGCTCGGCCTTCGTCCTGGTCAAGGTCTCCACCGGCATCGGCGCCGGGGTCGTCGTGGACGGCTCCGTCTTCCGGGGCATCGACGGCGGCGCCGGGGACATCGGGCACATCCGGGTGGGCGCCGAGGCACTGTGCCGGTGCGGGTCCTACGGCTGTCTCGCCGCCGTCGCCAGCGGGTGGGCCGTGGCCCGCCGGCTCAGGGAGGGCGGGGTCGAGGCCGCGTCCGGCTCGGACGTGCGGGAGCTGCTGGCCGCCGGGCACCCGGAGGCGATCGGGCTCGCGCGGGAGGCCGGGCGGCAGGTCGGGGACGTACTCGCGACGGTGGTGACCCTGCTGAATCCGGGTGTGCTGATGATCGCCGGGGATCTGGCCGGAACTCCCTTCCTCACGGGGGTGCGCGAGCTGCTGTACCAGCGGGCGCTGTCGCGCTCGACGGCCCGGCTGGAGATCGTCACCTCGCGGCTCGGTGAGCGGGCCGGGCTGGTGGGGGCGGGTGCGCTGGTCGTGGAGCATCTGTATGCGCCGGAGCGGGTGGAGGAGCGGTTGCGGGCGCTGGGCGTCTGACGGTGTGTGACGGGTGCGTTTCGCTCCCGAGACGCGTCCGCATGGTGAAATCCGGGCGGCTGTGGCAGCGTGATTCTCGCCACCTTTGATAGGGGTGGCGCTCAGGTGAGCGGATCTTGGCTCGGCTGCACTTCTCCAAGGGGTGGCACTGAGTGCCACCCCTTGATCGTTCATCGATCGAAATCAGGCGTGCCGAGAGCCGCTCATGTGAGCGGAAATGCCGGTGTTCGGACGGTGACCCGTTCAAGAAGTGAAAACATCAGCTGCTCTGCGCTTGCCAAGCTTTGACTTTCGATCCGGTGGCGGACGACCGGTTACAGGCGCATGACGCGCAAGTGGACGTACCCAGGCGCCTTCGATCTGGGTAAGTTCCTGGCTGTCAGGGCAGCCACCCGCGTCCCGAGGAGTCGAGACCCGTGTCGGAAAACAAAGATCCCCACGTAACGAAGTTCGTTTACGACTTCACCGAGGGAAACAAGGACCTCAAGGACCTGCTGGGTGGCAAGGGTGCGAACCTCGCCGAGATGACCAACCTCGGTCTCCCCGTTCCCCCCGGGTTCACCATCACGACGGACGCCTGCAAGGTCTACCTCGACAGCGGGGACGAGCCGGCGGCACTGCGTGACGAGGTGAGTGCGCACCTCGACGCTCTTGAGGCGCGGATGGGCAAGAAGCTCGGCCAGGCCGACGACCCGCTGCTGGTGTCGGTCCGGTCCGGGGCGAAGTTCTCCATGCCCGGCATGATGGACACCGTCCTGAACATCGGGCTCTCCGACAAGTCCGTGCAGGGCCTGGCCAAGCAGGCCGGCGACGACCGCTTCGCGTGGGACTCCTACCGCCGCCTCATCCAGATGTTCGGCAAGACCGTCCTCGGCGTCGAAGGCGACCTCTTCGAGGAGGCGCTGGAGAAGGCCAAGGAGACCAAGAAGGTCGCGGTCGACACCGAGCTGGAGGCCGCGGACCTGAAGAAGCTGGTCACCGCCTTCAAGAAGATCGTCAAGAAGGAGGCGGGCCGGGACTTCCCGCAGGACCCGCGCGAGCAGATGGACCTCGCCATCCACGCGGTCTTCGACTCCTGGAACACCGACCGCGCCAAGCTCTACCGCCGCCAGGAGCGCATCCCCGGCGACCTCGGCACGGCGGTCAACGTCTGCTCGATGGTCTTCGGCAACCTGGGCCCCGACTCCGGCACGGGCGTCGCCTTCACCCGCGACCCCGCCAGCGGCCACCAGGGCGTCTACGGCGACTACCTCCAGAACGCCCAGGGCGAGGACGTCGTCGCGGGCATCCGCAACACCGTCCCGCTCGCGGAGCTGGAGACGATCGACAAGACCTCGTACGACCAGCTGATGCAGATCATGAAGACGCTGGAGAACCACTACAAGGACCTCTGCGACATCGAGTTCACCATCGAGCGCGGGCAGCTGTGGATGCTCCAGACGCGCGTCGGCAAGCGCACGGCGGGCGCCGCCTTCCGGATCGCCACGCAGCTCGTCGATCAGGGCCTGATCGACGAGACCGAGGCCCTCCAGCGGGTCACCGGCGCCCAGCTCGCCCAGCTGATGTTCCCGCGCTTCGACGAGCACGCGAAGGCCGCGCAGGTCGGCCGGGGCATCGCGGCCTCGCCGGGCGCGGCGGTCGGCAAGGCGGTCTTCGATTCGTATACGGCCGTCAAGTGGTCCCGCTCGGGCGAGAAGGTCATCCTGGTCCGCCGCGAGACCAACCCCGACGACCTGGACGGCATGATCGCGGCCGAGGGCATCCTCACCTCGCGCGGCGGCAAGACCTCCCACGCGGCCGTGGTCGCGCGCGGCATGGGCAAGACCTGTGTCTGCGGCGCCGAGGAGCTGGAGGTCGACACCAAGCGCCGGCGGATGACGGTGCCGGGCGGGCATGTGGTGGAGGAGGGCGACCTGCTCTCGATCGACGGGTCGAGCGGCAAGGTGTACCTCGGCGAGGTACCGGTGGTCCCCTCTCCCGTCGTGGAGTACTTCGAGGGCCGGATGCACGCGGGCGCCAACGACGCCGACGAACTGGTCGAGGCGGTCCACCGGATCATGGCCTTCGCCGACCGCAAGCGTCGCCTCCGGGTCCGCGCGAACGCGGACAACGCCGAGGACGCGCTGCGCGCCCGCCGCTTCGGGGCGCAGGGCATCGGACTGTGCCGTACCGAGCACATGTTCCTGGGCGACCGGCGGGAGTTGGTGGAGCGGCTGATCCTGGCGGACACGGACGAGGAGCGCGAGGAGTCCCTCAAGCAGCTTCTCCCGCTGCAGAAGCAGGACTTCGTCGAGCTGTTCTCCGCGATGGACGGCCTCCCGGTGACGGTCCGGCTCCTGGACCCGCCGCTGCACGAATTCCTGCCGGACATCACGGAGTTGTCGGTACGGGTCGCCCTCGCCGAGTCCCGCAAGGACCCGCACGAGAACGAACTCCGCCTGCTCCAGGCGGTCCACCGCCTGCACGAGCAGAACCCGATGCTGGGGCTGAGGGGTGTACGCCTGGGTCTGGTCATCCCGGGCCTGTTCACCATGCAGGTGCGCGCGATCGCGGAGGCCGCCGCCGAGCGCAAGAACGCCAAGGGCGACCCGCGCGCCGAGGTCATGATCCCGCTCGTCGGCACCGTCCAGGAGCTGGAGATCGTCCGCGAGGAGGCCGACCAGGTCATCGCGGAGGTGGAGGCGGCGACGGGCACGGACCTGAAGCTGTCGATCGGCACGATGATCGAGCTGCCGCGCGCCGCGCTGACGGCGGGGCAGATCGCGGAGGCGGCGGAGTTCTTCTCGTTCGGCACGAACGACCTCACCCAGACGGTGTGGGGCTTCAGCCGCGACGACGTCGAGGCGAGCTTCTTCACCGCCTACCTGGAGAAGGGCATCTTCGGCGTCTCCCCCTTCGAGACGATCGACCGCGACGGCGTCGGCTCCCTGGTCAGGTCCGCCGTGGAGGCCGGCCGCGCCACCCGCCCCGACCTCAAGCTCGGCGTCTGCGGCGAACACGGCGGCGACCCCGAGTCCGTCCACTTCTTCCACGAGGTCGGCCTGGACTACGTCTCCTGCTCGCCGTTCCGGATCCCGGTGGCACGGCTGGAGGCGGGACGGGCGGCGACCCAGTCGACGGGAAGCGATCACCGGTGACGCCGGCGAACGCCGTTGCGACAGCCGGGCGTTGACGTCCGACAGCCCGTACGGCCACTGAACGCCGGAGCCGTCGCCTGTCCCCGACCCTCAACCGATGGGCGGCGGTTCCGGATCACGAAGGAGGGGCGGGACCCTGTGCGGGGGTGCCGCCCCTCCGGTCGTTCGGCCTCCGGCGGCAGGTGCTCAGGCCGTCGCCCCGCTGTCCACCACCAGGTCCGTGCCGACCACCGAGGACGCGTCGTCCGAGGCCAAGTAGAGGACGGCGGCGGCGACTTCGGCGGTCTCCGAGATACGGCCCAGGGGGAGGGTGGCCCTGGCGCGCTCGGCCCGGTCTGCCTCCGTCTCGCCGGGGCGGAAGGACATGGGGGTGGCGGTGGCACCGGGACTGACCGCGTTGATACGGACGCCCTCGCCGATGTGATCGAGGGCCGCGCCCCTGGTGAGGACGGAGACGGCGGCCTTGGTGGCGGAGTAGGCGGCGGTGCCGGGGCGGCGGGCGTGGACGCCGAAGATCGAGGCGATGTTCACGATCGCGCCGCCGGACGGCTGGGTCCGCATCTGCCGGATCTCCGCCCGCAACGCCAGGAACATACCGGTGACGTTGGCGTCGAGCTGCTCCTGCCAGTCCTCCTCGGACAGGTCGGCCAGCGGGCCGCCGCCCCGGTAGATCCCCGCGTTGTTGACGGCCGCGTCGAGGGAGCCGAAGCGGTCGACGGCGGCGCGGACCAGCGCCTCGGTGTCGGGCGCGTTCGATACGTCGGCGGTCACCGCGAGGCCCTTGCCGCCGGCCGCTTCGATCAACCGGACGGTCTCGTCGAGGGGTTCGCGGCGCCGCCCGGCCACGACGACGTTCGCTCCCTCGGCGCTGAATGCGAGGGCGATGCTGCGGCCGATTCCGGAGCCGGCGCCGGTGACGAGGGCCGTCCGGCCGGTGAAGCGGGCTGCCCTGCCGGTGAGTTGGGCCGTCTTGGCGGTGAGGCGGGTGGTGGTCATGATCTCCCCTGTTTTTGACCGATCGGTTCAGTATGCGAGCGCAAAAAAGAGCCCCTCCGAGCAAGGGGCCGGTGGCGTGGGTCAGTCCAGCAACCGCAGCGCCTGCTCCGCCGCGTCCCGCACCCGCGCCGGGTCCGCCGATGCCTTGCCGACCACCCGGAGCCCCTGCATCAGCACCAGCAGCATGCGGGCGAGGGTGAGCGGGTCGCGGTCGGCGGGCAGTTCGTCCTGGGCCTGGGCGCGGACGAGTGCCGAGTGCAGTACGGTCTCCAGCTGGTCCCAGTTGCGCTCGACGCGCCGGGTCGCGGCCGGGTCGTGCGGGGCGAGTTCGGCCGCCGTGTTGGTCACCAGGCAGCCGTTCAGGCGCAGTTGCTCGTCGGCGGCCTCCGACGCGTACCGCCGTACGACCGCTCGTACGGCCGGCAGCGCTGGGCCCGGCTGGGACAACTCCCGCACGATCGGCGGGAGTCCGGCCCGGTCGTAGCGGTCCAGCGCCTTCAGGTACAGCTCGTGCTTGCTGCCGAAGGTGGCGTAGAGGCTGGCCCGTCCGATGCCCAGGTGCTCCACCAGGTCGGCCATCGACGTGGCCTCGTAGCCGCGCCGCCAGAACAGTTCGAGGGCGGACTGGAGTGCGGTGTCCGGGTCGAATTCCTTGGTTCTGGGCATGAGGTGGAGCGTAGAACTTTTCGGAACGATCGGTCAAGAAAAGTGGTCGGCCTCCCTCGGTATCGGTCGGCTGTCCAGGTAGAACCACTCGGCCGTGGGGCCGGGTCGGTCCGCGGGAGGTTCCGACGCGGTGGATGTCGGCTTCGCCGGGCCCGGCATGAGGAGTTCCACCCGCAGTCCCTTGCCGCGCTGCTGGGTGACGAACTCCTCGACCTGCGTCCGGCAGGCGTGGTCGAGGTGGGTGACCCCGGTGAGGTCGAGGCGGATACGCGGTCTGCCGGCGTGCGCGGCGGCCTCCAGGGCCTCGATGACCTGGGGGAGGCGCAGGAAGGTGGCGTTCCCGGCCATGACCACCTTCGCGGTGTCGTCCTCGGTGTGCTGCCGGATGACGGTCTTCGACATGCGTACGGCGGCCAGGACGATGCCCGCGGCCAGTCCGACCAGGACGCCCTCCAGGAGCGCCGTCGCCACGATCACCAGCGTGGTGACGGCCATGACCGCGAACTCGCCCCGGTCCTGCCGCCACATCTTCGGGAACTCCTCCGGCGCGAACAGCTTCCAGCCGCTGTGCACGAGCACGCCCGCCAGCACCGAGACGGGGATCAGCGCCAGCACCTGGGGGAGCAGGAGCGCGAATGCCAGCAGCCACAGGCCGTGCAGCGTGCGCGAGAGGCGGGTCCTCGCGCCCGCCTGGACGTTCGCCGAACTGCGCGCCACCACCGCGGTGATGGGGAGCGCGCCGAGGAGTCCCGCGACCGTGTTGCCCGCGCCCTGCGCGATGAGTTCGGGGTTGTAGCGAGTGCGCGGGCCGTCGTGCATACGGTCCACGGCTGCCGCGGTGAACAGGGACTCGGCGGAGGCGATCACCGTGAAGGTGAGGATCGCGGTGATGACCCCGGCGTTCGCCAGACCCGCGAACTGCGCGGGGCCGGGTACGTCGACCGAGGCCAGCAGGTTGCCGACCTGGAGGGTACGCACCTCCACGCCCGGGAGCGCGGCGACCGCGATGCCGATGCCCACGGCGACCAGGGCCGCCGGGACCTTCCTGACCGGGCCCGGCACCTTCTTCCACAGGAAGCTCAACACGACCGTGGTGATGCCGAGTCCGGCCGCGATCAGCGCCTGCGGGTCGGCGGCCGTGTCCACGAGCAGGCCCGGGAAGCCGGCCATGTTCTCCAGCGGAGTGCCGGGGGCCTTGGCGTCGGCCGCCGGGTACGCCTGACTGAACATCAGCGGCAGCCCGATGCCCGCGAGCATGCCTTGCACGACCGCGAGGGAGATCGCCTGGAAGAACCGGCCCAGCCGCAGCAGTCCGAGTGCGATCTGGAGCAGGCCCGAGAAGAGCACGATCACGCCGAGCATCGCCACGCCGTACTCCAGCACGGTCTCCGCCACCAGTGCGGCGAGACCGGCGGCGGGGCCGCTGACCTGGAGCGTGCTGCCGCGGGCCGCGCCGACCACGAGCCCGCCGATCACCCCGGAGATGATGCCCAGTTCCGCCGGCACACCGGAGGCCACGGCGACGCCGATGCAGAGGGGGAGGGCGACGAGGAAGACGACGAGGGAGGCGGTGATCTCGGTGGCGAGGTCGGGTTTCGCGGTGGGAGAGGAGGGTGGTTCGTTCGGCATCGGAGGTGGTGGTGAGGGTGGGGTGCTGGGCGGTTCAGCTGCCCAATTGCCGGTGTCCGCCCATGTGCTGGAGCTCGCCCAGGAGTCGCGCCCGGTCGGTGGGCCTAGCCCCTGCCGAGCCGGCGGAGCCACCCGCGCATGCCTGCCGTGCGTGCCGGTCATGCCGCGTGCACCCGGAACAGGCCGTCCTCGTCGTCCAGTTCGTGCACCTGGCCGGTGTCCACTTCGTAGTACCAGCCGTGCAGGCGCAGTTCGCCCGCGGTCAGGCGCCGTCGTGCGGCGGGGTAACTCCGCAGTGCCGCCAGCTGGTTGACGACGTTGAGCTGGGCGATGTCCGGCAGGGACGGGTCCTCGATCGTGCCGTCGAGGACGGGCGCGAGGTGCGGCCGGGCCAGTCGCAGCCAGGCGTCCACGCCCGGGAGCGCGGACAGGTCGTCGCCTGACTTCAGGGCGCCCATCGCACCGCAGTGGGAATGGCCGCAGACCACGATGTCCTGAACGCCGAGCACCTCCAGCGCGTACTCGACGGTGGCTGCCTCGCCCGAGGCGCCGTGCTGTCCGTAGGACGGGACGATATTGCCCGCGTTCCGCAGCTCGAATATCTCACCGGGCCGTGCGCCCGTGATCAGTGCGGGTATCACCCGTGAGTCCGAGCAGGTGATGAACAAAGCCTCGGGATATTGCCCTTCGGCCAGTTTCCGGTATTCGCCGCTTTCGAAGTCGACGTGCCGCTTGAATGCGCGGGCGCGGTCCAGCAGTGCCTTCACGGTTCCTCCCGATGGACGCCTCTGACCTGGGTGATCAGGTGGTTTCACGCTAGCGGGGCCCAGGCCAGGCGAAGGTTAGAGGAACACTAAATCCCCGACAGCTGCGGGACATTTCTTGTCCGGCCGCGCCTCTTCCTGAGCCGCTTCTCACACTTTCCCGATCCGCTCTTACGCGATATCGAACGCTCTTGTAGCGTGACGGACCGCGGAATGCGCGAATTCGGTTCGCCGGAGAACACGGGAGAGACGGGAACGCATGGGCGTACGAGCGCTGCTCATCGAGGACGACGACACGATCGCCGAACCGCTCGTCGAGGGACTCGGCCACTTCGGTCTGGTCGTCGACCATGTCCGCACCGGCGCCGAGGGGTTGAGAGGGCCGTACGGCGATGTCGTCCTGCTCGACCTGGGGTTGCCGGACCTGGACGGCATCGACGTCTGCCGAGGCATCCGGCAGCACTCCGAGGTCCCCATCATCATCCTCAGCGCACGGGGCGAGGAGGCCGACCGCGTCCTCGGCCTCGAACTGGGCGCCGACGACTATCTCGCCAAGCCCTTCAGCATGCGGGAGCTGGTGGCCCGGGTGCGCGCGGTCACGAGGAGGTCCCAACGGGGCCTGGGCGGCGGTGAGTTCGCCGTACCACCGCAGCAGTCCTACGGCGCCGGCGCGTACGTCCCCGCCGCCGCGCCGGCGTCCCCGCCCGAGTCCCCCGACACCGGCCCCCTCGTCGTGGACCGGCGCACCCGGCAGGTGTGGGTCGGCGAGGCGGCCGTGGTGCTGACGCCGAAGGAGTTCGAGCTGCTCGCGCTGCTGACCGAGGACCCGGGGGCGGTGTACTCGCGGCAGCAGATCCTCGACCGGGTGTGGGATCCGTTCTACGAGGGGCCGACCAAGACACTGGACGTCCATGTGGCCACGCTCCGCCGCAAGTTGGGGAACCCGGCGTGGATCCAGACACTGCGCGGCGTCGGCTTCCGGCTGGCGGTGCACACGCAACCGCCCTCCCCCCGGCCGTCGTTCACCCCACCGGCGCCCGCTCACGCGCCGTACGCCCAACCCCCGTCCCCGCAACCGGCGTACGAGCACCCCGCGCCCGAGCACCCGGCGGTCTGGCAATGACCCGCCGGCTGCTGCTCAGCTACCTCACGCTCGCCGCCCTGGTCCTGCTCTGCCTGGAACTCCCGCTCGGCTACCTCTACTCGCGCGGGGAGCGGGAGCGGGTGATCAACGCGGCCAAGGACGAGGCGGAGTCGGTGTCGGCGTTCGCGTCGCTGTCCCTCGACGCGGGCCGTGCCGCGCGGGACCTGCCGGAGCGTGCGGCCCACTGCGCCGAGCGGTTCGGCGGCGAGGTGCTCATCGTCGACCGGGAGGGCGGGTTGCTGGCCACCTCGCATCGCCTGACCGGCGAGGAGGAGCGCGCCCTCGCCTCCTGGCCGGGCATCGCCGCCGCGCTGCGGGGGACCGCGACGGAGGACGTCCGCACCTCCACCATCGGCGGGGTGCAGTACCTCGCGGTGGCCGCCCCGGTGCGGCACGGCGCCGAGCAGCAGGGGGCCGTCCGGATCACCGTACCGACCCGGATGGTGCACGAACGGGTGCACCACATCTGGCTGTTGCTGGCCCTGGGCGGGCTCGGGGTGCTCGCGGCGGTCGCCGTCGTCGGGTTCGCCATCGCCCGCTGGACCGGCCGCCCCATCCGCGAACTGGAGCGGGCCACACACGAGTTGGCGGCGGGCGGCGCAGCCTCCCCGGTGACGGTCACCGCCGGCCCGCCGGAAGTACGCAGCCTCGCCGCCGCGTTCAACCGCACCGCCGCTCGCCTGGAACACCTCCTGGCCTCCCAACGGGCCTTCGCCGGCGAGGCGTCCCACCAACTGAAGACCCCGCTCGCGGCGCTGCGGCTGCGCCTGGAGAACCTGGAGAGCGACATCACGCTCCAGGCCAGGGGCACCCTCGCTGCCGCGATGACCGAGACCGACCGGCTGGCCCGGATGGTCGAGGGGCTGCTCGCCATGGCCCGGCTCGACGAGAGCGCGGGCGTGCCGGAGGCGGCCGACCTCGATGGGGTGTGCGCGGAACGTCATCATGCCTGGACCCCGCTCTTCGAACAGCGGGGCGTGCGGCTCGCGTTGGCCGGTGACTACGCCGGTGAGGTGCTCGCGCTGCCCGGAGCGGTCGAGCAGATTCTGGACAACCTGCTCTCCAACGCCCTGCGCGTGGCCCCCGTCGGCTCCACGGTCTCCGTGGACCTGCGCCGCCCCACACCCCACGAACGCCGCTTCCCGCACCGCCCGTTCACCCCGCCCCTGGCCG
This sequence comes from Streptomyces sp. NPDC001002, assembly GCF_053599215.1. Lineage (NCBI taxonomy): Bacteria > Bacillati > Actinomycetota > Actinomycetes > Kitasatosporales > Streptomycetaceae > Streptomyces > Streptomyces sp. NPDC001002. The sequence goes on from NZ_JBSFLV010000109.1 coordinate 16,322, forward strand.
AACTCCACGTCATGGACGAGGGCCCCGGCATGACGGAGGACCAACGCCGTCGAGCCTTCGACCGCTTCTGGCGGGCCCCCGACGCGCCGAAGGGCGGTACCGGGCTGGGGCTCGCCCTGGTGCAGCGGCTGGCCCACGCGAGCGGCGGGGAGGCACGGTTGGGGGTGGCGCCGCTCGGAGGGCTCGACGCCGTGGTCCGGCTTCCGTCGGCACCGGACCATCGGCATCGATCATGGGCAGACGGGTTCGGCCGGGACCGCCACGAGCTGGCTCCTGCGCTCTTCCACGCTGAGATCGCTGCCGCCGAGCATCCGGCACAGGGCGTTGATCCATTCGTCGGGCCGTAGCCTCAGGGGATGGACGACGTCGGAGTGGCCGGCCCGTGCCACCACCTGCCCCGGCCGGGCGACCTGTTGGATGCCCTCGTCGACCTCCCGGACCTCGACCTTCACCACGTCCGCCTCGCCAGGACCGACAGGCAGCTCCACCACATACACGTCGTGCGTCCCCCGTATCGGGGGGAGCGCCGACCTCGGCAAGTCTCGGAGAATACAGGTCAGTTGACCTGATGGATCAGATGACGAGGGCGCCTTCTACGAGGCCCGCACCTCGTACGTGGCCACCCCCACCGACTCGTCGTCCAAGCACCGCCCGCTCACCAGGTCGAACCGCTGCTTCAGCAGGGGGGACGCGACGAACGGGCGGTTCTCGTGGGTGCCCGTCAGGCCTCGGGAGAGGACCGCCGCGCCGTTGAACGGGTCGCGGTTGTCGATCGCGTACAGGGTGCCGTTGCGGTCGCGGAACAGGGCCACCTGGCGGCCGTCGGGGAGGAGGGCCGCCACGCCGCGGCCCGGGGTGAGGGCGGTGAGGTCGCAGATCGTGAACCAGTCGGTGTCCAGCCGGAGTTGGACCTTCAGGTCGGTCGTCTCGGGTGCCAGGGTCATCGCTGGGTGCTTCCTTCCAGGGGACGGTGGCCGATGGTGAGCAGCGGCAGGTCGGGCTTGATCTGGTCGCGCTCGGGGATGAAGCCGACGACCGGGTCGGGGGTGTCGGGGGCGTTCACGAAGGACACGAACCGGCCCAGCTTCTCGGGGTCGTTGATCGTCGTCGCCCACTCGTCGGCGTAGTTCGCCACGTGGGCGGTCATGAGGGACTCCAGCTCCTCGCAGATGCCCAGCGAGTCCTCCACGACCACCTCGCGGATGTGGTCCAGGCCGCCGGGGATCCGCTCCAGCCACACGCTCGTGCGCTCCAGGCGGTCGGCGGTGCGGATGTAGAACATCAGGAAACGGTCGATCAGGCGGATCAGCTCGGCGTCGGTCAAGTCCTGTGCCAGCAGGTCCGCGTGGCGCGGGGTCGCACCGCCGTTGCCGCCCACGTAGAGGTTCCAGCCGCTCGCGGTGGCGATCACGCCGAAGTCCTTCGACTGGGCCTCCGCGCACTCGCGGGCGCAGCCGGAGACCGCCGACTTGAGCTTGTGCGGGGAGCGCAGGCCCCGGTAGCGCAGTTCCAGGTCGATCGCCATCCGGACCGAGTCCTGGACGCCGTATCGGCACCACGTCTGGCCGACGCAGGACTTCACCGTGCGCAGGGCCTTTCCGTACGCGTGGCCCGACTCGAAGCCCGCGTCCACCAACCTCGCCCAGATCAGCGGGAGTTGTTCGACCCGGGCGCCGAACAGGTCGATCCTCTGCCCGCCGGTGATCTTCGTGTAGAGCCCGAAGTCCCGGGCCACCTCGCCGATCACGATGAGCTTCTCGGGGGTGATCTCGCCGCCGGGGATGCGCGGTACGACCGAATACGAGCCGTTCTTCTGGAGGTTGGCGAGAAAGTGGTCGTTGCTGTCCTGGAGGGCCGCCTGTTCGCCGTCCAGGACGTAGCCGCTCGCGCCGATCGTCGGGGCGAGGGACGCGATGATCGAGGCGACGGTCGGCTTGCAGACCTCGCAGCCGTCGCCGCCCCGGGCGCCCTCACGGCCGTAGCGGTCGAGCAGGTCCTGGTAGGAGTTGAGGCGCAGGGCGAGGACGATCTCGTAGAGCTCCTCGCGGGTCTGGGCGAAGCAGCCGCACAGGCCCTTGTCGACCTCGACGCCGCTCGCCTCCAGTTCGGCGGTGACGAGCTGGCCGAGCACCTTGACGCAACTCCCGCAGCCCGTACCGGCCTTGGTGCACTTCTTCACCTCCGGCACGGTCGTGCAGGAGTGGTCCGTCACCGCGCCCCGGATCGTGCCCTTGGAGACGTTGTGGCAGGAGCAGACGATCGCCTCGTCCGGCAGTGCGGACGGGCCGAGTTGGACCGACTCACCGGCGCCGGCCGGCAGCACCAGTGACTCGGGGGCGACCGGCGGGACCGAGCCGGTGAACGCGCGCAGGGTGCCGTACGCGTCCGCGTCGCCGATCAGGATGCCGCCGAGCAGCGTGCCGTCCCGGGCGATGACCAGCTTCTTGTACAGGCCCGCGCGGGCGTCGGAGTACACGACGTCCAGACAGTCCTCGGCGGTGCCGTGCGCGTCACCGAACGACGCCACGTCCACGCCGAGCAGCTTCAGCTTGGTCGACAAGTCCGCGCCGGTGAACGCCGATTCGTCCCGCGCGATGGTCGCCGCGACCGTCTCCGCCTGCTCGTAACCCGGCGCCACCAGGCCGTACACCCGGCCGTCCGCGGCCAGCGCGCACTCGCCGATCGCGAACACCTGCGGGTCGGCGACCGTACGGCACTGCTCGTCGACCGTGATGCCACCGCGCTCGCCGACCGTCAGACCGCAGTCCCGGGCGAGCTGGTCGCGGGGCCGGACGCCCGCGCTGAACACCACCAGGTCCGCGGCGAGTTCGGAACCGTCCGACAGTTTCATCCCGGTGACCGCGCCGTCCGCACCGGTCACGATCTCCTGCGTACCCACACCCGTGTGGACGGTCAGGCCCATGTCCTCGATGGTGCGCAGGAGCGCGGCGCCGCCGCCCTCGTCGACCTGCACCGGCATCAGGCGCGGCGCGAACTCCACGATGTGGCTGGTGAGTCCGAGCCCCTTCAGCGCGCCCGCGGCCTCCAGGCCGAGCAGACCGCCGCCGACCACCGCACCGGTCGTCGCCCTCGACTTCGCGTACGCCTCGATCGCGAGCAGGTCCTCGATCGTCCGGTAGACGAAGCAACCCTCGGCGTCCTTGCCGGGGACGGGCGGCACGAACGGATACGAGCCGGTGGCCAGGACGAGGGTGTCGTACTCAACTGTCAGCCCTGAGCGGGCGGTTACCGTCCTCGTCGCCCGGTCGATCGTCTCCGCGGGGTCGTCGACGTACAGCTCGATCCCGTGCTGCTCGATGAACTCCGCGTCCGTGAGCGAGAGTTCCTCGGGCGTGCGGCCCGAGAAGTACGAGGTGAGCTGGACGCGGTCGTACGCCGGACGCGGTTCCTCGCACAGCACGACCACGCGGTGCGTGGCGGTCAGGCCGCGCTCGGCGAGCGCTTCGAGGAAGCGCTGACCGACCATGCCATGGCCGACCAGCACGATGGTGGGCACCACACGCGGATTCGAGGTCATGCCCAGGAGCCTGCGACGCCGGTGTTACCCGACCGCATCACACCTGTTTCCCGCGAGGAACGCTGCCCTCAGCGGGGGCGGGGGGAGGGTGTGAGGGTTCGGGGGATGGGGTGGGGGCGTGCTGTGAGGCGGGTACGGGGCGCCGGGGTGGGGCTGGCCGAACCCCCGGGTTCCGTGCTCGCACCCTCGCCCGCGGCCGGGGCGGCGGCGAGGCTTGTGCCATGACCACCACCCGCGAGATCCCGCCCCGCGCCACCGCCGACCACACCCTCGCCCTCACCCGCGCCCGTCGCATCGCCCGCGAGCCCTTCACCGTCGGTACCTGGCGCCGTTTCGCATACGGAGTGGTGGCCCTGCCGGTGGGCCTGGCGAGCATCCCGCTCGCCCTGGTCGGGGCACCGGCGGGGCGGTGGCAGCGGGGGGTGATGCGGTGGGTGCTGGGGGAGGACGCGGAGGGGACCTTGAGCGATGTGCAGGGCGGAGCCAGGAGCGGGCTCGTCCACGCCCTCGTCGCACTCCCGCTGAACCTGCTCACCCTCTTCGTCACCGTCTACGGCTGGCTCATCGTCCCCATGAACCTCGGCTGGCCCCTGCGCGCAGGCGACGACTACTCCACGGCGTGGGGCGGCCCCACCTTCGCCGGCGCGTGGGCCCTCCACGCCCTCCTCGGCGGGGTCGGCTTCCTGCTGCTCATGCCGTGGATCGGACGCGGCCTGACCGCCCTCCAGCTCCGGCTCGCCCACCGCTTCCTCGCCTAGGTTGAACGCCGTGAACCGCCCTAACGACCGCCTTTACGACCGCTTCTCCGACCGCCTCCGCTCCCTCCGCACCGGCTCCCTCCACCTCCACGCCCTCCGCCCCCGCACCCTCGCCTCCCTCGCCGCCGCCACCTTCGGCCCCCGCGCCCTGGCCGCCGTCCTCTACGGCGTCATCGCCTTCCCGCTCGCGCTGGTCGGCTTCGTGCTGACGCTGTTCGGGCTCGCGGTGGGCGGGGTGTTGTCGGTGACGACGTTGGGGCTGTGGCTGGTGGCCGGGACCGTGCGGGGTGCGCTGGCGCTGGGGGCGGTGCAGCGGGGCCTTGCCCGGCGGCTGCTCGGGGTGGAGATCGAGGAGCCGCCGGTACCGCGTGGCGGCGGGGTGTTCGCGTGGCGCCGGGCGCTGCTGGGGGAGCGGTCGGGCTGGCGGGCCGTCGGCTGCGCCCTGTTGACTCCGTTCACAGGCGTTTTGGCGTACGTCGCCGTCGTCATCGGATATGTCTACGGCGTCCTGCTCACACTCCACCCGGTCCTGAGCCGCCTGAACTACAACACCGTCCACCACCCCGACGGCACCGTGACCCACGTATCGCTGGAGTTCTTCGGTTACCAGGTCGACAGCTGGCCGCGCTGGTTGATTCCGTTCACACTCGGTCTGCTGTTGCTCGCCGTCGCCCCGCACCTTCTGCGACACGCGCTCACACCGCACCGCGCCCTGTTGACCGTGCTCCTCGGCACCGACGCCGCCGACCGCCGCATCCGCACCCTGGAGGAGACCCGCGCCCAGGCCGTCGACGACGCCGCCGCGACCCTGCGCCGCATCGAACGCGACCTGCACGACGGCACCCAGGCCCGCCTGGTCGGCCTCGCCATGCACCTCACCATCATTCGCGAACTGATCAACGCCGACGCGGCCCCTGACCGCGTCCTCACCGTCGTCGACACCGCGCAGGGCAACGCGACCCAGGCCATCGCCGACCTGCGCCATCTGGTCAAGGGCATCCATCCCCCCGTACTCGACCAGGGCCTCCCGGCGGCCCTCGCCGGCCTCGTCGCCGACAGCGCCCTCCCCGCCGCCCTCACCACCGACATCCCCGCCCGCCCCACCCCCGCCATCGAGTCCATCGCCTACTTCTGCGCCGCCGAACTCCTCACCAACGCCGCCAAACACAGCAACGCGGACGCGGTCGACGTCACCGTCACCGCCCGCGACGGACTGCTGCGCCTGCGCGTCACCGACGACGGCCGGGGCGGCGCGGTGATCGGCGCCGGCTCCGGACTCACCGGCCTGCTCGCCCGCGTCCGTACCGTCGACGGCACGCTGACCTGCGACAGCCCACCCGGAGGGCCTACGGTGGTCACCGTCGAACTGCCCATGTGAGCCGAGCGAGCCGGGTCGCCAAGGTGAGTCGAGTCGCCAAGGTGAGTCGAGTCGCCCTGTGAGTCGAGCGGCCGTGCGGGTCGGGCCGCCCATGTGACGGGAGTGGAATGCGCGTCGTCATCGCCGAGGACTCGGCCCTGCTGCGCGACGGATTGGCGCAGCTGCTGGAGCTGCGCGGGGTCGAGGTGGCCGCGGCCGTCGGAGACGCCGAGACCCTTCTCGTCGCGGTCGCCGAACACGCCCCCGACGTCGCCGTCGTCGACATCCGGCTCCCGCCCACCCAGACCGACGAGGGCGTACGAGCCGCCGTACGCATCCGAACGGAGCGCCCCGGCACGGGAGTTCTCCTCTTCTCCCAGTACGTGGAGACGGCACACGCGACCCAACTGCTCGCGAATCCCGCCGGGTTCGGATACCTCCTCAAGGAACGGGTCGCCGACATCGGGGAGTTCGTCGACGCCTTGGAACGCATCAAGGCCGGCGGCACCGCGCTGGACCCTGAGGTCGTCGCCCAGCTCTTCGGCGCGAGCCGCCGCACGACGGCCCTGGACACGCTCACCCCACGCGAGCGCGAGGTCCTCGCCCTGATGGCGGAGGGCCGCACCAACCACGCCGTCGCCACGACCCTCACGGTCTCCGAACGCGCCGTCGAGAAACACGTGGCCAACATCTTCACCAAGCTCGACCTGCCGCCGTCGGACACGGGGCATCGGCGGGTGCTGGCGGTGTTGCGGTACCTGGAGAGCACGTCATGAGGGCGTGACCGCCTCACCGGGCATGCCTGGATGCCTGGATACCTGGATACAGGCACCGGCCCCCGGCGATCTACTGGCGGCCGCCGCTCAGATGCGCGAACACGACCACGTTGCCCTGATACCCCGTACTCCGCGAGTACCCGCCCCCGCAGGTGATGACCCGCAGCTCGGGCCGCGCGGCGGCGCCGTACACCTTCTCGTCGGGGAAGTTCTTCGCCTCGTAGACCTCGACGGCGTCCACCGTGAACACGGCCACGCCGCCGTCCCGCCGGTCCACCTCGATGCTGCTGCCCTTCTTCAGGGCGCCGAGGTCGTAGAAGACGGCGGGGCCGTCGGCGTTGTCGACGTGGCCGGCGACGATGGCCGTACCGCGCTCACCGGGGGTCGTGCCGGCCTCGTACCAACCGGCGAGATTCGGCTTCTCGGCAGGCGGTACGTCGAGGCTGCCGGTCGGGGTGAGGGCGAGGCCCATGAGTGGGGCGTTCACGCGGATCGACGGGATGCGGATGCGGTCGGGCGGGGAGGGCGGCAGCGCGGGCGCGGCGGGTCGTTCGCCCTGCTGACCGGTGCGGGCGGTGTGCGCCTGCGCGGCCGACGGCTGCGGCGGCGCGTGGGTGTCACTACCGCTGCCGAGCAGCCACGCGCCCGTGCAGAGCGCGACCACGGTGACGGTCCCTATGAGGGCGTTGCTGAGCTTGCGCACGCGAGCCTCCTGCCTGCCGGAGCGGCCTCCTGGCTTGGTGGGGACCCCGGTCCCCCTCCGGGCCGCGAGGGGCGTCGGACCCGGAGGGGGAGGGACTTGCGGTACCGGCGGACGGACAGCGGAGGGTGTCCGTCAGATCCCGTCGCCTCTCGCCCGGCGATGCAGGAGCCAGGTACCGCCCGCGGCGGCGACGGCGAGAGCCGCCACGCCGGCCGCGGTCTGCACGGGATCGGGGCCCAGTGCGCCGCCGACCCCCGTCTTGACGCTTCCTCTCGGGTGCACCCCGCGGACCGGGGTCAGCGTGACCACCAGGTCGCCCGAGACATGCCGCCCGCCCTCGGCACACTCCGCGACGATCTCGTACGTCCCCTGCTGCGCGCTCGGCGGCACTCTGAACTGCCCGATCGCGTCGCCCTCGTGCGTGCTCGGCGCCAGCGTGAAGGCACCGGCGCCCACCGCGCTGGCGTCACCCGTCGCCGTACCGCCCTCGCCGCAGGCCGCGGTGTTGACGGTGACCTGATCGCCCGGCACGACCGAGGAGGGGTACACCTCCAGGCTGCCGCCGTCGGCGCCGTGGGCCGGCGCGGCGACGAGGCCGGCGGCCGCGACGGCGAGCGCGGTACCGGTCAGCAGACGGGCGGTACGTCGCATCGGTGCTCCCTAGAGCTTCTTCGGTGTCCCCTGCCCTTCCGAGGTAAGTGCCAGCGGGCCGAGCGCGCTTCCTGAGGGTGTGTCAGAAATGCGGTGAATGGGTGGTGGGGAGGTGTAAATCACCCCTCGCTGTCCGGCATTTCAGCAGGTCACCGACGTAGCGCGGGGCCGGGACGGAAGAGAACCCGAAGAGCGCAGAGCGAGCGTGTGAACGGGTGACCCACCCCCTCGCCACCTCCACGACCACGCCCGCTTGACCTCAACAAAGATTGAGGTACGAGGCTCTCCCCATGCAGACCACAGAATCGCGAACAACAACCGACCCCCTGCTCGCACCCGCACCTGCACCCGCACCCGGCTCCGCCGACGCGTCCCCCCTCGCCGTCACCCTCGTCCTCGGCAGCAACCGCCACGGCCGCTTCGGCCCGATCGTCGCGGACTGGCTCCTGGACCACATGCGCGACCACACCGACCTCAACCCGGAGGTCATGGACGTTGCGGAGGCCGATTTGCCGACGACCTTCGAACCCAGCGCCGCGGCCCTCGCCGCCCGCTCCACGGTCACCCCGAGACTGGCGGCGGCCGACGCGTTCGTCGTCCTCACCCCCGAGTACAACCACTCCTTCCCGGCGGGCCTCAAGAACCTCATCGACTGGCACTACACCGAGTGGCGCGCCAAGCCGGTCGCCCTCGTCTCCTACGGCGGCCTAGCGGGCGGCCTCCGCGCCGTCGAACACCTCCGCCAGGTCTTCGCCGAACTCCACGCCGTGACGATCCGAGACACCGTCTCCTTCCACAACGCGGGCGCGTCCTTCGACGAGGGCCGCCTCAAGGACCCGTCGGGTCCGGACGCTGCGGCGAAGGTGATGCTCAATCAACTGGTGTGGTGGGGGCGGGTGTTGAGGGAGGGACGGGGGGTGCGGCCGTATCCGGTCTAGGGCGGCCCCACCCCTCAGCCCACGGAAATGCGCTTCGGCCAGGCGGAGTTGGCACCGACGACCTCTATGCCGGACTCGGCCGCGGCGGTCCGGCCGCCCGCGTGGAAGCGGACCGAGCCGTCGGCCCGTACGGCCCAGATGTCGGGGATGCCGTCCTTGTTGACGTCGGGCGTGCCGTACAGGAAGGGCATGCTGCTGCTCGCCCAGCCGGCGGGGCTGTAGTAACTGTCGGCCCCACCGGAGGAGTTGGCCGCGGTGGCCAGCGAGTTCACATCCACGCCACCGGAGCTGGCGGCGATGCCCTTGCGCAGCAGCAGCCGGCCGGTGCCGTCGGAGCGGAAGACGAGATCGGTGACGCCGTCGCCGGACACGTCCTGGGCGAGGACGATGTCGCGCTCCTTCCAGGAGGAGGCGACCAGGCGGACGGCCTGATCGACGGTCGCGCCGTGATACCCGGTGAAGACCCACAACTCGTCGTCGGTTCCGGCGGCGTTCCTCACGGTGGCGAAGAAGTCGGTGCGACCGTCGCCGGTGATGTCCCCGGCCGCGACGATCTGCGTGAAGGCGGCGGGATCAGGGGCGCCCGCCGGCAGCAGGATCTCCTGACGGCGATCGATGTTGACGGCGCCGTAGCCGTCGCCGGGATAGACCCACAGCCTGCCGCCGACACGTACGACGAGGTCCTGGAGGCCGTCACCGCCGTAGATGTCACCGTTGTGCGTGATCAGCGCACCCTTGAAGTGCCCGCCGGGGGCGGCGACATACGGCGGCAGGTCGTCGCCGTTGGGATCCTTGTCGGGGTTGGCGTGATAAGCGCCGGCCATCGAGTAGTCCAGGTCGCCGGTGCCCTTGGTCAGGTCGGTGAGGTCCGCCTGGGAGGGGTAGAGGGCGAGGTTGCCGGCCTCGGTGACGGCCATGAGGTCGGGCAGTTGGTCACCGGTGAAGTCGCCGGGCTTGTCGGCCTGGTCGCGCGGAGTGACGTAGAAGAAGTACTTCGTCGGTTCCGAGGGGTTGTCGGCGCTGTCGATGGTGCGGACGTAGAGGACGTTGGGTCCTGCGGTCGGTGGCTTCGCGGTGGTGATGGTGGTGGTCTGGCTGGTGGGGGAGCCGACGACACGGCTGGCACTGCCCGTGAAACTGGGGGAGTTGTAGCCGTACTCGTAGCGCTTCACGTCGGTGTTCAGCGCGCGGAAGGTGAAGGAACCGGCCTCGCCGAACTTCTTGACCGACCAGACGGCGTCCTCCGAGCCGCTGCCGAAGCCGTTCTCGCTGCCGTCCGCGTTCGGGAAGTCGGTGGAACTGACCTTGGGCGGCCTTGGCGCGGTGGTGTCGAGGACGAACCGGCAGGGTGCCTTCGTCGGATACCAGCCGGAGGTCGTACCGGCGTCGTCGACCGCCCGGACCCGCCAGGAGTAGGTGGCGCCGCTCTTGAGACCGTTGGTGGAGAAGCCCTTGGTCGACTTGAGAGCCGTGCCGGTGTCGGCGCCGGCAGGGACCTTGCCCGTCGACTTCAGCAGGTCGCCCGTGGTGTCCAACTGGCCCAGCTGCCACAGGTCGAAGTCGAGGAAGTCGAGGTTCTTGTCCTTGTCGGTGGCCTTGGCGGTGAAGACGAGGTCGCCGGAGCCCATGCGGACGTACGGCTTCGTGGTGGTGCACTTGCTGTCCGGGCCGAGGTCGAGAGAGTTGGAGACGATCGTGGGCTTGCGGTTGTAGACGAGTTCCAGGACGGGGGCGAAGTCACCGTTGGCCTGGAACTTCTTCCACGCGTACTGGGCGTTCTCGTCGCGGGCGCGCAGACCGAAGGTGATCATCTCCTCGCCCTTGTCGGCGGCCTTCTGGGCGCCCTTCTTGACGTCGAAGGTCTCGAAGGCGTCGCGGCAGCCGGACTTGTAGCCGTGCGCGAAGCTCTTGGTGGCCAGCTTGTTGCCGTCGTGGAGGTCGGGCGCGTTCTTCCAGTTGGTGTGGGAGTCGATGTCTCCGGTGAGGTGGACGCTCAACGAGCGGTCCTGGCACGACCAGGAGTAGGTCTCCAGCATGCGCAGCTTCGCGCTGGTGATCTTCGTGCCCTTGAGGTCCTTGTCGAAGGAGATGTTGAAGAAGGAGCGCGAGGTGCCCCAGGTGTCGGACTCGAAGCCGACGCGGGCCTCGTGGGTGCCGCCCTTGTTGAAGCCCTTGCCGTTGTAGAACGTGGCGTTGGGGAAGCGGTCGTAGGCGGTGGTCCAGTTCTGGGTGTGCTTCTTGACCGAGGGGTCGATGAAGACGGGGTAGTTGGTGGCCGGGTCGTTCAGGAAGTCCTGGTCGGGCGTGAGCTTCCACTGACCGGTGGACAGGGCGGCCTCGACCACGTTGCCGCGCGAGTCGGGGGAGGGACCGTCGAGGGAGGGCAGGCCCAGCGTCGCGGACGAGCCGGTCGGGGAAGGGGCGGGCGTCGGCTCGGCCGGTACGGAGGGCAGCGGGGATTCCGAGATGTCCGGTGCCGCTCCGTCGCTGGCCGACGGCAGCACTTCGACGTCGGCATCGCCTTGTTCGTCGGACTCGGGTGGCTCCTCCTCGGAAGGGCTCGGAGAGTCCGAGGGTCCTTCGGGTGCAGAGCCGGTCGGATCCGGTGCCTCGGTGGCAGTCGGCTGGGCGGTGGCGCCCACCTGGCCATCCGTCACAGCTGGAGTTCCGCTGCTGTCCCACATCAGTGGGGTGGGCGACACCGCGACCTCTTCGTCGTCGGCGTTCTCGACGCTGACGATCTCGGACGCGGGATCGAGGCGGAAGGTGAGGCGGGCGGAGTGCAGGCCGTACACCAACTGCTGTACGTGAGGATCGGAGGCTGCCTGACGGTTCTTCAGGACGACGAGCTGACCGAATCCGTCGTCGTCGGCGGTCAGCACGAGGTCGCCGCCGGGGAAGATCTCCGGGTACAGCGCACGGTTGCCGTCGATGACCGGGGTCGGGACGGGGCCTGGCCAAGTGAGCTGGATCTCGTACTCACTTGCGCTGCCGACGTACAGCGTGACCAACGGAGTCTCGGTGTCGGCCTGGGCGGCCTGCTTCACCAGGGACACCCGGTGCGGGGCCGAGCGGGAGGCGCGCTGCTCGTCACGTCCCTGCGATCCGGCGGAGAACACCAACCGGGTGTTGGTGGCCTTCGGCTCCCAGCCTTGCTTGGTTCGGCGCAGGCTCGGGTCGATCTTCTTCCACTCACCGCCGACCTTTGCACGGACGGGTGAAGAGAAAAGCTGCTTCATCATGAGTCCGTCGGGGCGGGCCCACGTACTGGAGTGCGGGGTACGCGCGGCAGTTGCCTCGACGGCTTTTCCGGTCCGTGCCGCCTTGGTGAGTGCGGAGGCTTCGGTGACGGATTTCGTGCGTCGGTCGTGTCCACCGGTGCCGTGAGCGGCTTTGTCGTCCAGGCGGAATCCGACATACACGATGCCGGTGGTCGCGACCGCCGTGGCGAGCAGTGCCGCGCCGAGCCGACGGCCGGGCGTACGAGACCAGTTACGCGTCATCGGTCGAGTTCCCTTCCCCCTGGAGCCGGCGCGTGGCAGGGCGCGACCGGGCCAGCCGATGATGACCTATGGAGGAGCTGTCGTCACCCTGTGGGGATTTCGCGTGCGAGGTGTGAGTGGTGGAGCTCGGGTTCTCGGCGGGCTCGGGCCGACGGCTCCCCGTTATCTCGGGTGTTCGGACCGGCGAGCGGTGAAATGCGGAAAACCGCACAATCCTTGAAGAATTGACGGGCCGTTTGAACGGGGAAATCGCTATTCAACCTATTGAGGATCAATGAGGAGTTGCTCACGGGCAAAGGTCTATGTCGCCTTCATGTGATATCGGTGCGTAATGAATCATTACGCTCAGTGATTATGATCACATTGCCCCACTGAGCTCTGGTATTCCCTCACAGGACGATCACAGAATCTCCGTCATCTGGAATGTCGTCGTGCGTGGTCCGTCACCGGTCCCGCTTCAAGTGGTCCGGGGGGTCCCGCCGTGTTCCGTCGACCTTCGCATGCCCGCGAACGCCGCCTGACGCGCGCAGCCGTGCCCGCCGTGGCGGCCGCGCTGCTCCTAGGGCTGCTGCCCGCGCAGGCGCTCGCGATCCCCCCTGATCCATCGGCGGAAGAGACCGGACGCGAGACGCTGACCCTTGAGCACCTTGAGAGCGAACCGCCGGTGCCCGGCAAGGAGTTCAGCCGGAACCTGAAGACTCTCAAGGCCAAGGTTCCCAAGGATCTGTCGGTCGCGCCGACCGGGACGACGAGCCCGCCTTCCGGCCTGGCGGGCTCAGTCACCTTCAGTTCGAGCACGACCGCGGCGGCCTCGGCCGGAACGGCCACGGCCAACGCCGAGCAGTCGGCCCTGAGCCCCGTCGGCACGTTGCCCGTCAGCCTGGGCCAGGCACCGGACCAGTCGGCGCCCACGGGCACCTGGCAGGTGAGCATCCCGGACCGCACCTCATCGGTCGGCCAGGGCGTGGACGGTGCTGTGCTCGTCGTCCAGGCTCCCGCCGGCGGCTCGGTACCCGTCTCCGTCAAGCTGAACTACTCCGGGTTCAAGAATCTGTACGGCGCCGACTGGGCGTCTCGCCTGCGCTTCGTTCAGTTTCCCGACTGCTACCTGACGACGCCGGACGACGAGGCCTGCACGGCGTACGAGGAACTGGAGACGACGAACGACACGGCGTCGGCCTCGCTCACCGCCACGGTCGACCCGGCGGGCGGCGACACCGTGACCCCTGCCTCGGCTTCGTCCGCGCAGCACACGAACTCCGGTGTCGTCCAGACGACTTACCGCAACCAGGCCCCGGTGACTCCGGTGGCAGCTGCGGGCAGCGGTACGGCAGTCGTCGGCGCGGTCGACTCCGGCGGCGGCGGTGGCGGCACCTTCACGGCCACACCGCTCGCCTCGGACGGCAAGTGGGAGGCGGGAGGGTCGTCGGGCGCGTTCACCTGGTCCTACCCGTTGACCGTGCCGGGCGCACCGGCGGGCCCCGCGCCCAAGATCTCCTTCAACTACAGTTCGCAGACCGTGGACGGCCGTACGGCCGTCTCCTCACCGCAGGCTTCCTGGATCGGTGAAGGCTGGGACTACGACGCCGGCCACATCGAGCGCCGCTACCGCTCCTGCCAGGACGACCGTAAGACGCTCGACGCCGGCATCCCCAACAACACCGGCAAGAAGAACAAGACGTCCGACCTGTGCTGGGCGTCGTACAACGCGGTGATGTCGTTGGCCGGCAAGACCACCGAACTGGTCCGGGACGCCGCCTCGGGCAGTGACCCGGAGAAGGACACCGAGGTCTACCGTCCGCAACAGGACGACGGCACCCGGGTCGAGCACCGGGTCGGCGGCAGCAACAGCGACAACAACGGTGAGTACTGGGTCGTCACGACCACGGACGGCACTCGGTACTACTACGGACTGAACGCGGTCGGTGGACAACGAGTTCGACCCCGCCGTGGCCTTCGGCGGCATCAAGCAGTCCGGACTGGGCAGGGACCTCGGCGACGCGGCC
>NZ_JBSFLV010000110.1:0-30319 GCF_053599215.1 Streptomyces sp. NPDC001002
GTGTTCTCGTTGCGGGACGAGTTCTCGCAGTGGGATCCGCGGCGGCAGCGGCCGGAGTTGTGGAATCTGTACAACGGCCGTCACGCGCCCGGCGAACACGTCCGGGTGTTCCCGCTGTCCAACTGGACCGAGCTGGACGTCTGGCAGTACATCGCCCGCGAGGGCATCGAGCTGCCGCAGATCTACTTCGCGCACGAGCGCGAGGTGTTCCAGCGGGCCGGCATGTGGCTGACCGCGGGCGAGTGGGGCGGCCCCAAGTCCGGCGAGACCGTCGAGAAGCGGCTCGTGCGCTACCGGACCGTCGGTGACATGTCCTGCACGGGCGCCGTCGACTCCGAGGCGACCACGCTGGACACCGTCATCGCCGAGATCACCGCCTCCCGGCTGACCGAGCGCGGCGCGACCCGGGCCGACGACAAGATGTCCGAGGCCGCGATGGAAGACCGCAAGCGCGAGGGGTACTTCTAAGCATGAGCACCACCACGGAGTTCACGGGACTCACCGAGACGACCCTGCTGCGGTTCGCGACGGCCGGTTCGGTCGACGACGGCAAGTCCACGCTCGTCGGGCGCCTGTTGCACGACTCCAAGTCGATCCTCACCGATCAGCTGGAGGCCGTGGAGCGTGCCTCCGCGAGCCGCGGCGCCGAGGGCCCGGACCTCGCGCTGCTGACGGACGGGCTGCGCGCCGAGCGCGAGCAGGGCATCACCATCGACGTCGCCTACCGGTACTTCGCCACGCCCAGGCGGCGGTTCATCCTCGCCGACACCCCCGGCCACGTGCAGTACACCCGCAACATGGTGACGGGTGCCTCCACGGCCGAATTGACGGTGATCCTGGTCGACGCCCGCAACGGCGTCGTCGAGCAGACCCGCCGGCACGCGGCGATCGCGGCCCTGCTGCGCGTCCCGCACGCGGTCCTCGCCGTCAACAAGATGGACCTCGTCGAGTACAAGGAGTCCGTCTTCGCGGCCATCGCCGAGGAATTCACGGCGTACGCCCACGAGTTGGGCGTCCCGGAGGTCACCGCGATCCCGATCTCGGCGCTCGCCGGTGACAACGTGGTGGAGCCGTCCGCGAACATGGACTGGTACGGCGGCCCGACGGTCCTGGAGCACCTGGAGACGGTCCCGGTCGCCCACGACCTGAGCCACTGCCACGCCCGGCTGCCCGTGCAGTACGTGATCCGGCCGCAGACCGCCGAGCACCCCGACTACCGGGGCTACGCGGGCCAGATCGCCGCCGGCAGCTTCCACGTCGGCGAGCCCGTCACCGTACTGCCCTCGGGCCGTGCCTCCCGGATCGCCGCCATCGACCTGCTCGGCGAGCCCGTCGACGCGGCCTGGACCACGCAGTCGGTGACCCTCCTGCTGGAGGACGACATCGACATCTCGCGCGGCGACCTGATCGTGCCCAGCAAGGACGCCCCGGCGACCACGCAGGACGTCGAGGCGACCGTGTGCCATGTCGCCGACCAGCCGCTGACCGTCGGCCACCGGGTGCTGCTCAAGCACGGCACCCGCACGGTCAAGGCGATCGTCAAGGACATCCCGTCCCGTCTCACGCTCGACGACCTGTCCCTGCACCCGCACCCGGGACAGCTCGTCGCCAACGACATCGGCCGCGTGAAGATCCGCACCGCGGAGCCGCTGCCGGTGGACTCCTACGCCGACTCCCGGCGCACCGGCTCGTTCATCCTGATCGACCCGAACGACGGCACCACGCTCACCGCGGGCATGGTCGGCGAATCGTTCGCGTCCCCGGAACCGGTCAAGAACGAGTCCGACGACGACAGTTGGGACTTCTGAGATGAACTCCCAGGATTTCTACTCCACGTTCGCCAAGGAGGGCGGCCGCGTCGGCAGCGGCGCCCTCGGCAGCGGGCAGGGCGGGGTGGCGCGATGTGTGTGCTGACGTACGCGCACCGCTTGCGCGCCCAGTCCCCCCACCCGACGTCCCGGACACGACGAAGACCCCCGCCGAACTTCCCGGCCACGACCTGAGAGACCGTGACCCGCCGGGCCAACGAGAGGAACGCCTCCCGTGCCTGCCAACCGCTCACCCCGTAGTGGGTCCTTCCGCACCGGCATAGCCGTGCTCGCCGCGCTTCCCCTGCTGGCGCTCGCCGCCTGCGGCTACGGCTCCGACGCCGACAAGGCGGACACCTCCAAGGTCGCCGCCGGCGCCAAGAAGATCGACGGCCTCGACTCCGTCAAGATCGGCTACTTCGGCAACCTCACCCACGCCACCGCGCTGGTGGGCGTGCAGAAGGGCTTCTTCCAGAAGGAGCTCGGCGCCACGAAGGTCGCGCCCGCCATCTTCAACGCGGGCCCCTCCGAGATCGAGGCGCTCAACTCCGGTTCCATCGACATCGGTTGGATCGGCCCCTCCCCGGCGATCAACGGCTACACCAAGTCCGACGGCAAGAGCCTGAAGATCATCGGCGGTTCGGCCTCGGGCGGCGTGAAGCTGGTCGTGAACCCGAAGAAGATCAAGTCCCTGAAGGACGTCAAGGGCAAGAAGATCGCCACCCCCCAGCTGGGCAACACGCAGGACGTGGCGTTCCTCAACTGGGCCGCGGATCAGGGCTGGAAGGTCGACGCGCAGAGCGGCAAGGGTGACGTCACCGTCGTCCGCACCGACAACAAGATCACGCCGGACGCCTTCAAGGCCGGTTCGATCGACGGCGCCTGGGTGCCGGAGCCGACCGCGTCCAAGCTGGTCGCCGAGGGCGGCAAGGTGCTGCTCGACGAGGCGTCGCTGTGGCCCGACAAGAAGTTCGTGATCACGAACATCATCGTGTCGCAGAAGTTCCTCAAGGCGCACCCCAAGGCCGTCGAGGCCGTGCTGAAGGCCTCCGTCGAGACCAACAAGTGGATCAACGCCAACCCGGACGCGGCGAAGGCCTCGGCGAACAAGCAGCTGGAGACGGACTCCGGCAAGGCGCTGCCCGCCGACGTCCTGGACCCGGCCTGGAAGTCGATCCAGATCACCAACGACCCGCTGGCCTCCACTCTCAACTCCGAGGCGGAGCACGCGGTCAAGGCCGGTCTGCTGGAGAAGCCGAACCTCGACGGCATCTACGACCTCACGCTCCTCAACAAGGTCCTCAAGGCCGCGGGCGAGAGCCCGGTCGACGCCGCCGGCCTCGGCACCAGCTGACGTACCCGACGAGTCCCAGGAGGTGACGACCATGGCCACGACCACGACCCTCGCCAAGGCCGACGAGGCCGTCGAGTACGCCGCACGCCTTGAGCATGTCTCGAAGTCCTTCGCGACGCCGGGCGGGCAGCAGCTCGTGCTGGACGACATCAGCATCGATGTCGCTCCGGGCGAGTTCGTCACCCTCCTGGGCGCCTCGGGCTGCGGCAAGTCCACGCTGCTGAACCTGGTGGCGGGGCTCGACCGGCCCACCGGCGGCTCCATCACGACGGAGGGGCGCCCGGCCCTGATGTTCCAGGAGCACGCCCTCTTCCCGTGGCTGACCGCGGGCAAGAACATCGAACTCGCCCTGAAACTCAGGGGAGTTCCCAAGCCCGAACGGCGCGGCAAGGCCGAGGAGCTCCTCGAACTGGTCCGCCTGAAGGGCGCGTACGGCAAGCGGGTGCACGAGCTGTCCGGCGGTATGCGCCAACGCGTGGCGCTGGCCCGCTCGTTGGCGCAGCAGAGCAACCTGCTGCTGATGGACGAGCCGTTCGCCGCGCTCGACGCCATCACCCGGGACGTGCTGCACGACGAGATCACCCGGATCTGGGCGGAGACCGGGATCTCCGTCCTGTTCGTCACCCACAACGTGCGCGAGGCGGTACGGCTCGCGCAGCGGGTGATCCTGCTGTCCTCCCGCCCGGGCCGGATCGCGCGCGAGTGGACGGTCGACATCCCGCAGCCGCGGCGCATCGAGGACGCGCCCGTGGCCGAACTGTCCCTTGAGATCACCGATGTCCTGCGTGGGGAGATCCGCCGTCATGGCCAGCACTGAGACGACACCGGTCCAGGACACCGGGAACGGGGACGCCGGGAACGGCAGCGTCGAGGCGGGCCTGGACGCGCTGGAGACCGCGGCCACCGGCCGCCCGACCTTCCGGCAGACCTTCGTCAGCAAGATCCTGCCGCCGATCATCGCGCTCGGCGTGGTCCTCGCCGCCTGGTTCATCCTCTACCCGATCGTCGACGACCCGACCAAGCTGCCCTCCCCCGGCGCCGTGGGCAGCGCCTTCAAGGAAGCCTGGCTCAAGGGCGATCTGCTCGGCTACATCTGGACCAGCGTCTCGCGCGGTCTGCTCGGCTTCTTCTTCGCACTCCTCATCGGCACCCCGCTGGGCCTCCTGGTGGCGCGGGTGAAGTTCATCCGCGCGGCCATCGGCCCGATCCTGTCCGGACTCCAGTCCCTGCCGTCGGTGGCCTGGGTGCCGCCGGCCGTCATCTGGCTGGGCCTGAACAACTCGATGATGTACGCGGTGATCCTGCTCGGCGCGGTCCCCTCCATCGCCAACGGCCTTGTCTCCGGCGTCGATCAGGTGCCGCCGCTGTTCCTGCGCGCGGGCCGCACGATGGGCGCGACGGGGCTCAAGGGCATCTGGCACGTCACCCTGCCGGCCGCGCTGCCCGGCTATGTGGCCGGCCTCAAGCAGGGCTGGGCGTTCTCCTGGCGCTCGCTGATGGCGGCCGAGATCATCGCCAGTTTCCCCGATCTCGGCGTGGGCCTGGGCCAGTTGCTGGAGAACGCGCGCACCGCAAGCGACATGGCCATGGTCTTCGAGGCGATCCTGCTCATCCTGTTCGTCGGCATCGCGATCGACCTGCTGATCTTCAGTCCGCTGGAGCGGTGGGTGCTGCGCAGCCGAGGCCTGATGGTGAAGGGCTGAACAACGCCATGCGCTCCCCGGTCCTCCTCGTCATCGCCCACGGCAGCCGTGACCCGCGGCATGCGGCGACCGTGCACGCCCTGGTACGGCGGGTACGGTCGCGGCGGCCCGGGCTGCGCGTGGAGGTCGGCTTCCTGGACTTCAACATCCCTTCCGTGCAAGGGGTGTTGGAGTCACTGGACGCGGAGGGGGTCCGTGACGTCGTGGCCCTGCCGCTGCTGCTGACGCGGGCGTTCCACGCGAAGTCCGACATCCCGGCGGTGCTGGCGTCCGCGCCGGCGCGGTTGCGGATCCGCCAGGCGGAGGTGCTGGGTCCCTCGCCGTTGTTGCTGTCGGCGCTCGAACGGCGGTTGTACGAGGCCGGGTTGACGCCGGGTGACAAGTCGTCGACGGGAGTTGTGCTTGCCTCGGCGGGGTCCACCGATCCCGAGGCGATTGCCGTGATCGGGGACATCGCTCGGGCGTGGCAGAACACCGGTTGGCATGCCGTGCGGCCTGCGTTTGCGTCGGCGGCGCTTCCCCGCACCGAGGACGCGGTACGGGAACTCAGGGCGGCGGGCTGCGCGCGGGTGGCCGTCGCCCCCTACGTTCTCGCCCCCGGCTTCCTGCCGGACCGTATCGCGCGGGGCGCGGCGGAGGCGGACGTGCTCGCCGATGTGCTCGGTCCGGCGCCGGAGGTGGCCCGGGTGCTGCTGGAGCGGTACGACGCGGCTCGGGTGCCGCAGCTGGCGGCCGTCGGCGCCTGATCGAGCGGGGCCGGTCCGTATCGTCCGGTCCGTCCTGTGTGTGAGCCGGGTCGTGCCGTCCCGCCGCGCTCGGGGCACGGCGGGACGAGGTGCACGCTGCCGGAACTGGTGGCTTCAGGACCTGGTGGTCGCCTTGACCGTGGCCGCCGGCCCGATGCCCGCCGCTGTCACCGCGGCGACCGTCACGGTGTACGAGGTCGCGGGCTTCAGGCCGCCGATCACCCGGAACATGCCCTTGGCGGAGGGCTGGGTGACCAGGACGTCCCGGCCGGTGACGTCGATCGGGTCACGGCCGTCGGAGACGGTCACCCGGTAGCCGGTGATCTTCGCGTCCCCGATCGCGGTGGGCGGGGTCCAGGCGAGGGTGGCCGCCGTGGACGCCGTGCGCAGCCTGGGACTTGTGGGTGCGCCGGGCAGGACGACCGCCGCCGTGGGTGTCAGCGGCAGCGAGGCGAGGGACGGGGCGCTGCTGCCGTACGCGTTGCTCGCCGCGACCGTCACGGTGAACGGGCCGCCGGACGAGGGCAGTTGATCGATGCGCACCAGTGCCGTCCGCTTGAACTCGGCTGCCTGCACGCCCTGTCGGGCGACCAGCGTGCCCGAGGCGTCGTACACCCGTGCCGTGTACGACCGCACCGGCGAACCCCCGTCGGCGAAGGTCGGGTTGAAGGTGACGTACAGCGCGTCCGTGCCCGCCGTGCTGGTCCCGACCCGGGACGGCGCCTCGGGGACGGACCCCGCTCCGATCCGGCGGTCGAGCAACCCCCGGTAGGCGGGTTCGAGTCCGGCGTTGTCGAGGATCCGCGACGGCACGTCGGACAGGGCGGTCATGGTCTTGTTGCCTGTCGTCACCAGCCCCTTGTTGTCACCGTCGGCCGTGCCCTCCTCCCACCAGTTGTCCTTGACGAGGGTCGGGTCGTTGTTGCCGAGGGCGTCACGGTAGTCCGTGTGGCGGGAGGCGACGTTGGCGTAGGAGGCGTTGTAGAGGACGTTCCCCTCGACGGTCTCGTAGGTGCAGCCGTTGTCGGTGTAGATGTTCTTGCCCAGGCCCCACTGGTCGTGGACGACGTTGCCGGTGACCTTCTCGCCGTCCGTCATGGACGTCCCGGTCAGCCCTTGGGTGTAGATGCCTCCGCCGTCGTCGAGCATCTGCATGTAGTCGTGGATGAGGTTGTCCCGCACGGTGTTGTCGTGGCTCGCGTTGGGGGTGGCCGGGTCCTCGATCTTGTCGGGCCAGCCGCCCCAGCCCATCGAGATCGCCGAGTAGCCGACGTGGTCGATCTGGTTGTGGGCGATGGTGTTGTGCCGGGTGTAGCCGTTGAGGACGGCGACACCGCCGTGGTACTCGCGGGGCAGGCCGTAGAGATGGTTGTTCGTCACCTGCACGCCCGAGGCCGGTGTGCGGCCGTCCACTCCGCCGATCTCCAGGCCGTTGCCGGAGATGTCGGTGAAGATGCTTCCCCGGACCGAGGAGTCCTCGCTCCCGGTGCCCAGGTCCAGTCCGGCGGCGCCGAGGTGGGCGAAGACGTCGTCGGCGAACTCGATGCGCTGCCCGTACGCGAAGGACACGTTGCCGGGCATCTTCGTCCAGGACGCGAACGGGCACGTGCCGCCCTCGACGTACTGGCACAGGCCCTGGGTGGCCCAGCCCTGGTCACCGGTGACGGTGTAGCCGGCCTGGATCTCGGAGAAGCCCTCGGGCCGGGAGGGCGTCAGCCAGGTCGCGTAGCTGAACCGGATGCCGCGGAAGGCGATGTCGTGCACGGGCGCGTCGGCCGTGCCCCGCCCGTCGACGAGTTTCTCGGCCGCGGCGGCCTCGACGTCGGCGCGGGCCAGGTTCTCGCCCTTGCGGGGCAGGTAGTAGACCTTGCGCGCACTCCGGTCGAGGTACCACTCGCCGGGCTGGTCGAGGAGTTCGTAGGCGTTCTCGATGTACGTCGCCTTTCCGCTGTTCGTCAGATGCCCCGGGCCGACCATGCCGACCGTGCGCCCGGGGATGTCGGGGAACTCGACCCGCTTGTTGGAGTTGTCCCAGCAGGGCTGGACCATCGTGATCGTGGTGCCCTCGGCCGAGGCGATCCGGCAGCGCGGCTCGGTCCACTGGCCGAGGCCGTTGCGCTCGATGTTCCACAGGGCCTCGCCGCTGGTGTAGACGAACTCGGCGTCCGCGGGGTGCTTCCAGTGGGCGATGGTGTCCGAGGAGGCGGTGTAGCCGGCCGCCGTCTGCGTCAGTTGGACGGGTACGGCGCCACGGGCGCGCTGGGCGCGCACTCCGTCGACGTACAACTGCCGTGTGTCGGTGAGTCCTTGGGGTGCGGGAGCGGACCACAGCCCTTTGCGGCCCGGGACTTGACGCCAGCCGACGACCTGGCGGCCGCCGCTGATCTCCGTGTCCCCGGCGCCCTGCCAGATCACCCGGTGGCCGTTCGTGCCGGAGTCGCGGGCGTCGAGGGTGAGCGGACCCGACTGGCGGTAGGTGCCGGAGGCGAGGTGGACAGTGAGGTCGGACCTCAGCCGGCCGGCCCGGGTACGGACCAGGTCGCGGGCGCGTTGCAGGGTGCGGACGGGGTGTCGTGCGCTGCCGTCGGCGTGGTCGTCGCCGGTCGGTGAGACGTAGAGGTCGGAGGCCGCGGCCTGGGCCGGGACCGCGAGACCCGGGACCCCGAGGGCCAGTACAGCGGTGACAAGGGTGACGAGGGCGGCTCTTCGGTGCGTGGGCATATACCCCTCCCGTGGGATCAGCCTGAACCCAACGCCGGGAAAGGTAGGAGCATTTGAGCGCCCCAGTCAATGAAAGGGACAGAAAATGACGAGACTGCCCCCTTCCATAACTTGATTCATCCGATCAGTCGAAGCAGAGTGATCCCGTGCGGGTGCGCTTGAGCTCGAAGAAGTCGGGTTCGCCGGCCAGGACGCGGAAGCTGTCGAAGAGTTCGGCCGCGCGGGGCCCTCGCGGGATCGCACGCAGCACGGGGCCGAACCACACCGTTCCGTCGACATGGAGGGTGGGTGTGCCCACGTAGCCGCCGGAGTCGGGCTCGACGCCGGCCTCGTGGCTGCGTCGTACGGCGTCGTCGTACGCCGTGTCGTGCGCGGCGGCGGTCAGGTCGGCGGGGAGACCCAGTTCGGCGAGGGAGTCGGCGATCACCGCGTCGAAGTCCTCGGCCTTGTCCTCGTGGATGCGGGTGCCGAACGCGGTGTACAGATCGCGCAGGACCTTCTCCCCGTGCCGCTCGGCGGCGGCCACGGCGACCCGGACGGGGCCGATGGACTTGTCGACCAACTCCCGGTACCAGTCGGGGAGTTCGTTGCCGGCGTTGTGCAGATACAGGCTCATGGCGTGGAAGCGGAGGTCGAGCGGACGCGCACGCTCGACCTCCAGCAGCCAGCGGGAGGTGATCCAGGCGAAGGGGCAGGCGGGGTCGAACCAGAAGTCGACGCGGGTGGATGCGGCGGCGGATGCGTTGTTCGTCATGCCGTCGACACTAGGCGGCGATTGGACCGGTGTCCTGAACCAATTGATCGGCGATTCACTGACCCACTCAGGACTTCGATCGGCGATCTACCGACCCACTCAGGACTCTTGAACAGACGCGACAGCCTCGTCGGCCCGCCGGACCAGTTCCCCGATCGGCATCGATCCCGCCGCGCGGCGCTCGCGCGCGAAGGTGTTGGCCAACTGCTGGAGCAGGTCGTTGAGCGGTGTCGGGACGCCGTGCAACCGGCCGAGGAGGGCGATCTCACCATTGAGGTAGTCCACCTCGATCGTGCCCGTGCCGCGTGTGAGGGACTGCCAGGTCGAACCGCCGCCTCGCGGGGCGCCTTCCAGGGGGACCAGGTCCACCTTGTGGCCGCGCAGGGCTCGCTGTTCTTCGAGGCTCGCGTACGGGATTCCGGCCGCGTCGAGGACTGCCTCGCCCTCGGCGCGGACCCGCTCGTAGAGTGCCTGCGCCTCCTCGCCGGTGACCGGGCCGGCGACCGCTTCCAGCGCGTTGCCGAGGTTGCCCAGGAGTTTGGCGTACTGCCAGCGGGAGACGTCCGGGACGACCGGGGCCTCGAAGTGGGACTTCTCCAGGTCGGCGGCGACCTGGCGGGCGGTCTCGTCGGTGCCGTGCGGGTGGCGGCCGAGGTGGAGGATGCCGGTGAGGGGGGCGCCGCCCGCGGAGACGGAGCCGGGTTCGAGGAAGGTGGCCGGCAGCCAGACGCAGACGCCGTACACGTGCCGGAAGACCCGGAGCGCGATGCGCTGGCCCTCGACGCCGTTCTGGGCGCAGAAGAGCGGCAGGCGTTCGGCCGCCGTGCCGCCGCCCGCGACCGGTGCCGGGCCCCAGGCCGCCAGGGCGCTGACCGTGTCCTGCGCCTTGACGGCGAGGATCAGTACGTCGTCGGCGCGCAGTTCGCCGAGTTCGTCAGGTCCCTCGACGGCCGGCAGGCGGTACGTGAACTCGCCGTCCGGCACCCGCAGTCGTAGACCGCCGTCCCGCAGGGCCGCGAGGTGGGCGCCCCGCGCGACCAGGACGACCCCGTGTCCGGCTCCCGCCAGGCGTCCGCCGATCGCACCGCCGACGGCACCTGCTCCGATGATGATGTAGCGCATGCCACGAGCCTCGCACAGCAATGTGTAAGGTCCATCAAAGCTCGGTGAAATCCCGGTCAGGCCGCCGGTGAGGTGAGTTCCACCAGCTTGGCCACGGTGTTCCAGTTGCGGGTCGTGGCGATCAGGCCCTTGTTGATACGGGGCTTGGCGAGGTGCTCGGCGAGCTTGGAGCGACCGAGGCCGTCGGGGGCGTAGAGGTACAGGGCGCGGTCGCCGAGGCGGAACTCCTCCGGGAGGTAGGTGTCCCGGTCGATCTCCGCGAAGCGGTCCGCGTCGACGGGGGTGGAGAAGTACGTGACGTGGAGTTGCTTGGGCTCCAGGTCCGCGGCCGGGAAGGGGCAGGCCTCGGCGATCGCGGCGAGGTAGGCGTGGTCGCGGACGATCACGTCCACCGGGAAGCCGAAGTGCTTCTCGATCGCCTCCGTCAGCTCCGCCGCCAACGACTCCTCGTCGCCGTGTTCGGTGGTGAAGACCGCCTGGCCGCTCTGGAGATGGGTGCGTACGCCGTCGTGGCCTAGGCCGTCCAGGAGCTGACGCAGCTCGGCCATCGGGAGCTTCTTCCTGCCACCCACGTTGATCCCGCGCAGCAGCGCCGCGTACGTCGTCGTCATGCGCACACCATAAGACTGCCGTCGTGCCCCGTGGGGGTGGGCACGACGGCAGGGTCCGCCGGAGCGAGGTGCGCGCGAGCGGGTTGCGCGAAACTCTGGCCGATGGGCGGGCTCGGGGCAACACCTCCACCCAGCTGTGACTTGTTCAATAAGGTTTCGTAATCACAAACAGGGTCCTGCCCGACGGACCGGACACCTCCGCGGTCCGTTTCCCTGATGCCTGACCCCCGTGCCCCGGATAGATGTAGGGGGCCCTCGTCCTCCCAGACGGTGACGACCGGGGGTTTACCGGTGGGTCGTGGGGAGGACCCGGGCCGGAACAGGTCACCGGCGAGCACGATGAGATGCGTTTACCCGGCCCATACCTTCGAAAGGACAGGTGGCGGCAGGGGTCGTCACCGTGACGAGGGGGCAAGCCCGTCATGGGGAACGGACAATCGCGGGTGCGGGGCGTCGCGGCCCGAGCCGGAGGCTGGAGCGCTCGGCACCGTTGGGCGGCGATCGGCATATGGGTGCTGTTCGTCGTCCTGGCGATGGGGCTCGGTTCGGCCGCGGGGCGGGTCGACGTCAAGGACAGCGACCAGCTCAAGGGGGAGACACACACCGCCGCCAAGATCATCGAGGACGCGGGGATCGACGAGCCGGCCAGTGAGTCGGTCCTGGTCCAGGCGAAGAGCGGCGGGATCAAGGCGACGGACGCCCAGTTCCGGGCCGCGGTCGACGCGGTCGTCAAGGCGGTCGACGGGACCGGCAAGGTCACGGACGTGACGTCGCCGTACGACACCGACACCATCTCCAAGGACGGGCGCAGCGCGCTGGTGCAGTTCGACATGCGCGGCGACTCCGAGACCGCGGGCGAGCGGGTGGAGCCGGTGCTGAAGGCCGTCGAGGGGGTGCAGAAGGAGCACGAGACGCTGCGGATCGAGGAGATCGGCGGCGCGAGCATGCAGAAGACCTTCGACGACGCCTTCGGCGACGACTTCAAGAAGGCCGAGCTCTCCGCGGTGCCGGTGGCCCTCGGCATTCTGCTCATCGCCTTCGGCGCGCTGGTCGCGGCGCTGCTGCCGGTAGCTCTGGCGATCACCGCGATCGTCGCGACGATGGGCCTGATGGGCGTCGTCAGCCATGTGATGCCGATGAGCGACACCGCCAACTCCGTGATGCTGCTGGTCGGTCTGGCCGTCGGTGTCGACTACTGCCTGTTCTATCTGCGCCGTGAGCGCGAGGAACGCGCCGCCGGTCACGACGCCGGCACGGCCCTGCAGATCGCCGCCGCCACCAGCGGCCGCGCGATCATCGTCTCCGGTGTCACGGTGTGCGTGGCGATGGCGGGCATGCTCTTCACCGGGCTCGCCGAGTTCGAGGCGATGGGCCTGGCCTCGCTGATGGTCGTGGCGGTCGCCATGGTCGGCTCCGTGACGGTGCTGCCCGCGGTGCTCTCGCTGCTGGGCGAGCGGGTCGAGAAGGGCCGTATCCCCTTCCTGCGCAAGGCCATGGAACGGCGGGCCGCCCGCACAGGCGGGGAGAGCCGGTTCTGGACCGCCGTTCTGCGCGGGGTGCTCGCCAAGCCGCTGGTGGCCGTGCTGGTCGCGGCCGGCGCGCTGCTGGCGATCGCGGCGCCCGCGCTCGGCATGAAGACCCAGAACCTCACGCTGGACCAGGAGTTCGGCGACTCGCTGCCGATCGTGCAGACGTACAACCGCGTCAACGACGCCTTCCCGGGCGGCTCCGAGCCGGCCGAGGTGGTCGTCAAGGCGAAGGACATCAACGCACCCGCGGTGAAGTCCGCGCTCGCCGACTTCCGTGAGCAGGCGATCAGTTCGGGCGCCTCGCGCGGCCCGGTCGAGATCAAGCTGCACAACGCGCAGAACATCGCCTACGTGTACGTCCCGCTGGTCGGCGGTTCCGATCTGGACAAGGCGGGTGCGAGTCTGACGAAGCTGCGCGACGAGGTGCGGCCCGCGACGCTCGGCAAGGTGGACGGTGTCCAGGCGCCGATCACCGGACAGGTCGCCGGTTCGCAGGACTTCAACGACCAGCTCGGCGGCGCCGTCGTCCCGGTCTTCGTGTTCGTGGTGGTCTTCGCCTTCGCGCTGATGCTGCTGTCGTTCCGGTCGCTGACGATCGCGATCACCTCGATCGTGCTCAACCTGCTGTCGGTGGGCGCGGCTTACGGCATCCTCGTGGCCGTCTTCCAGCACGGCTGGGGCGCGTCCCTGGTGGGCGCGGAGGGAGTCGGCGCGATCATCACCTGGCTGCCGCTGTTCCTCTTCGTGATCCTGTTCGGCCTGTCGATGGACTACCACGTGTTCGTGGTCTCGCGGATCCGCGAGGCACGGCTGCGCGGACGCACCACGCGGGACGCGATCCAGCACGGTGTGGTCACCACGGCCGGTGTCGTCACCAGCGCCGCGGTCATCATGGTCGCCGTGTTCGCGATCTTCGGGACGCTGTCCATGCAGTCCATGAAGCAGATGGGCGTCGGCCTCGCGGCCGCGGTGCTCATCGACGCGACGATCATCCGGGGTGTGCTGCTCCCCGCGGTGATGGCGCTGCTGGGCGAGCGCAACTGGTACTTCCCGAAGTGGATGAACCGGCTGCCCGACCTCACGCACGACGAGTCCGCCGAGATCGCCGCGCCGCCGGTGGCGCGGGACGACGAGGGCGAGCGAGTACGGGTCTGAGGGAGCGAGCGGGCGCGGACCTGACCCGCACCCGATTCTGAACCACCGTACTGCGAGGGCCCGTTGGCATCCCGGGGGAGCCAACGGGCCCTCGCCGCTGCGATGTCGGAGCCGGGCACTACGGTTCCCGGCATGACTCCTGAACTGCGGGACAGATTAGGTCCCTTCCGTGACACGGCGATCGCGCGGGGCATCCCCGCCGAGGACGTGGAGCGCTGGCTGGACACCGCCCGCCCCTGCGCGACCCTGTCGAACAACGGGGACGGGCCTGTGGTGGGCCGGTTCGGCGGACCCCTGTTGCTGCCCGCCGACGCCCCGGACCCCTACTTCCCCTTCGTCGCCTCCATCGACCTCGCGGCCCTGCCCGCCGGCTCGACGGACCTTCCCCTGCCGGCCGACGGCCACCTGCTGCTGTTCGCCTTCCCCGAGGGCGACGGCGGCCTCGTCAACATGGGCGAGGCCGTGTACGTGCCGGCGGGTACGGCCGTGGTGGAGCGGGACAAGGACGCCCGGGACTTCTTCGAGGTCGACGAATTCCGGGAGCTGATCGAGAAGTTCCCGCAGGAGGAGCTGCGCGCGACGACCGACGTCTCCCTGCCGTACCACAGCGCGGTCGAGATCCCGGCGGCCCCCTACAGCGAAGCGCTCCCCGGCCATCCCCACTCCGAGGAACTGGCCGGCGTGTGGAACGACACCATCGACGACATCGCCGGCGACGGGCCGCTCCAGCTCGGCGGATACGCCACGGAGGAGGCCGTCCATCTCGACCCGGTCAGCACGGTCGTGCACTGCGCGGTGAGCGAGGCGGAGCAGGGCCGGTGGGGCGGCGGCGGGACGGTCTCCCCCGACATCGAGGACTGGGTCCTGCTCGCCGACTGGGACCCCGGCATCGAGGGCATCGAAGGTGCCACGGTGCACTGGGCGATACAACGCGAGGACCTGGCCGCCCACCGCTTCGACCGCACGTGCGCCACGGTCTTCTGGAACCCCTGACGGTTCCGGACGCGTGATCGACTACGAGGCCCGCGACGGCAGTTCCGCCTCGATCAGGTCCACCGCCCTTCGCGTGCCGCCCTCTTGGGACATCTCGGCCCGGATCTCCTTGAGCCGGCGGGCCACTTCGGGGTCGTCGACCAGGGACAGTGCGGCCGTGCGCAGGGCTTCGGGCGTCGCGTCCTCCGTAGGCAGCTGCCGGGCGACGCCCAGGGACCGCAGCATGTCCGCGTTGCCGAACTGATCGACGGCCTGCGGTACGGCGATCATCGGCGTGGCGGTGGCCAGCCCCTCCTGGCTGCCGCCCGCACCGGCGTGCGTCACGAACAGGTCGGCCTGCTTGAGGATCGCCAACTGCGGGACCCAGGAGCGGACTTCGACATTCGCCGGTACGTCACCGAGGACGGCCGGGTCCACGCGCTTGCCGATCTGCAGGACGAGGTGCCAGCCCGGCAGCCCGCCGAACGCCTCGACGCAGGCCCGGTAGAAGTCGGGCCGGTCGGTGAAGCTCGACCCGAGCGACACGAGCACCACCTTCTCGGCACCGGCCGGCCGCCGCCACTCCCCCTCGGCCGCGCGGTCGCCCTGGCAGGCGCCGACGAAGGAGTACACCGACTCGTCGACCCGGTCGGCGTTCGGCTGCAGCGCCCTGGGGATCAGGACGATCGAACGGTCGGGGCGGCCGGCGAACGGGTCCGGGTGCCGCGTGATCCCGTTCTCCGCCAGCCAGGCGTGGAAGCGGGCGTAGTAGGCCTGGCCGCGCTCGGTCCTCTTCGGCTCGGCCCACATCGGCTCGGCGACCTCCTCCTCGTAGCCCTCCCAGGCGACGAGGTTCGGTGAGAGCGAGATCGCGGGCACGCCCCAGCGGTGGGCGAGGACGCGCGGCGGGTACGACGTGATGTCGTGCAGGACGAGGTCCGGCTCGTCGCCGTCGTACGCCTCGATCAGCTGGGGCAGCGCCTGGATCGCGTCGGCCAGGAACGGCTCGACGTTGTCGAGGAGGGTGGTGCCCCAGGCCGCCGGATCGGCGTCGGGCCCCGGCAGCGTGGAGTTCCACACCTTGGGCTCGGCACCGGTCTCGGCGACCTTCTCGACGAACGCCGGCGGGATCGCGTAGGTGACCCGATGACCACGCGCCACGAGCTCACGGATCACTTCGAGGCTCGGGTTGACGTGGCCGTGGGAGGCGATGGAGAACATGGCGATGTGGGAGTGACTGGTCATGCGGCAGACCGTAGGCGAGACGAGACGTCTCGTCCAATCAATTACCTGCACAACGGGCACGCCCTACCCCGCCAACACCTCATGCAGCCGCAGCCACCTCCCGGGCGGCACCTCCCCCACCAACACCCGCGGATCCAGCCCCGCCGCCCGGAACGCAGCATCCACCCGCCTCCGAGAACACGCCCGCCGCAGCGAAGCGTGCAGCGAACCGCCCACGCCCGAGAAGCCCAGCTCGACCAGGTGCCGCCAACTGTCGTACGCGGTCGGTTCGAGCAACGGCGTCGGGCGCCGCTCGATCCGGACGATCCCCGCGTCCACGCTCGGCACCGGCCGGAACCGCCTCCGCTCGACGCGACCGACCAGCCGCCACTCGTAGCGGGGCCAGCTGCGGACGGTCAGCAGGGTCCAACTGCCGTAGTCGCCGGTGCGCTTGCGGGCGTATTCGAGCTGGGTGAGCAGCGTGGCGTCGGTGAGGGCGGGTGCCCGCAGACACCAGTCGACGATGGCGGCGGTACGGGAGAAGGGCACGTTCCCGGCGACGGCGAACGGCGTGCGCGGGGGCCGGGTGTCCATGAAGTCCCCGGCGACGACACGCACTTGGGGCGTGGCGGCGAAGCGGGTGCGGAGCCCGGGTACGAGCCGGGGGTCGATCTCGTGGGCGTGCAGCTCCCGACACCGGGGGGCGAGCTGCACGGTCAACGCGCCTTTCCCTGCTCCCACTTCGAGCAGCAGGGGTACCTGTCGTCCGCGCGGGACGGCGAGGCGGGCGACGTATTCAGCGGTGGCGCGGTCGGCGAGGAAGTTCTGCGAGAGCGCGCGAGAAGTACGGGTGGGGCGGGCCATGGCCTGCGGTCCTTGTCTTCCGTGAAAGGGGAAAGGGCAGCCGAAGGCCCTGACCGGAAGACAGGAGAGAAGGCAGGAAGGAGCGCGAACCGCACCGCGAGAGGATCAGCGGCGATCGGTAGTGATCAGCGGGCGTGGCTTCCCGTACCGGTCAGGGCACCGGGACCACGACGCATCCGAACGGAGTGCGTGGTGCCCCGGCCGAGACCGGTGTTGAAGATCGCGTTGAACGCTGCCATGGACGGCACGCTAGGTGGGCCCGTCTCCACCCGGCAACAGGTTTTCTGCCAGGCGCGCGTCAGCGCTGATAGCGCGCGAGCACCAGGTTCCCGTCCTTCTCCAGCCGTTCACGCAGTTCGTCGAGGTCGATCGCCCCGCTGTAGTACTCCTGGAAGGCCGGTGTCGCCACCTTGTCCTTCCACTCCGGATAGCCCCGCACGGACTGCGCGGGCGCAGGGCGCAGGTACCGCGCCAGGGCCGTGCCCGTGGCCCAGCCGTTCTCGGCGGTGTGCAGGGCGGGGTCCTTGAGGGCCTGGGTGCCGGTGGGCAGCATCCAGTCGCCGAGGGCGAGCCGCACCATGTTCTTGGGCCGCAGCAGGAAGTCGATGAACTCCGCGGCCTCCTTCTTGTGCGGGCTGTCCTCGGCGATGGACAGGGTCTGTGGGCTGACGCCCTGGGTCAGTCCGTCGGCCCCGGCCGGGGCGGGCAGCACCTGCCACTTGAAGCCCTTGGGTGCCTGCTGCACGATCTGCTGGCGGTAGGAGAAGCCGAGCGGGACCATCGCGTACCTGCCACCGAAGAAGCCGGGCAGCGTGTCTGAGCCGCCGCTCCCAAGCGTCGAACTCGGCGCGCTGTCATCGGTGTTCACCTGGTCGTGCACCGTGCGCGGCACCACCTCGTCGCCCGACCCGAATCGGACCGTCACCTTGCCGTCCGCGCCCCGGTGGAAGAGCTGTCCGCCGGCCGACAGGGACAGGTTGAGCGTGGCGGAGACGGGCTCCTTCAGCGGCCAGGCGACACCGTACTTCCCGTCACCGCTCAGCTGACGGGTGACATCCTCGAACTGCGCCCAGCTCCACGGGTGTTCGGGCGTCGGGATGCGTACGCCCGACTTCTTCAGCCAGGTCGCGTTCGCGATGAGTACGCGCGGCTCCTGGAGGAACGGGACGCCATAGACACCCTTCCCGAAGGTCGCCGTCTCCCAACTCCGTTGCGGAATCTCGGGCTTCAGCCGCTCGGGCAGCAGCTCGCGCAGATCGGCGAGGTAGCCGCCGTAGGCGAAGTCGGCCAGGTCGTCGGAGGCGTCGTGGATGATGTCGGGCGCCTCACCGCCCTCGAAGGAGGTGAGGAGCTGGTCGTGGACGCTGTCCCAACTGCCCTGGACGTACTCGACCTTGACGTCCGGGTGGGTGCTGTTCCACTCCGCGACCAGCTCCTTGTTGGCCTTGACCGACTCCTCCTGCCAGGCCAGGGACTGGAAGCGGAGGGTGACGCGGCCGTCGGCGGAGCCGCTGTCGCCGCTGGTGCAGCCAGCCAGCACGAGAGCGAGGACGGTCAGGAGGGCCACAGCTGAGGGGAGACCAACCACCTTGCCGCGCATCAGTTCTTCACCGCCCCGGTGAGCATGCCGCCGGTGATCCGGCGTTGGATGACCGCGAAGACGACCAGTGAGGGCAGGGTCGCGAGGAAGGCCGCCGCCGCGAGCGGGCCGAGGTCCGCCACGCCCTCGGCGCCGATGAAGTGGGTGAGCACCACCGGCAGGGTCTGTTTGTCGGAGGTCTTCAGCAGGACCAGCGCGAAGAAGAACTCGTTCCACGCGGTGACGAAGGCGAACAGCGCGGTCGCCACGATCCCCGGCATGAGCAGCGGCGCCACCACCGACACCAGCGTCCGCAGCCGCCCGGCGCCGTCGACCGCCGCCGCCTCCTCCAACTCGGCCGGTACCGCTCGGACATAGCCGGCCAGCATCCACAGCGAGAACGGCAGCGCCCAGACGACGTAGACGAGGATCAGTCCGATCAGGGAGTCGATCAGGCGCAGGTTCTTCAGCACCAGGAAGAGCGGGATGATCACCAGGACGAGCGGGAAGGCCTGGCTGACCACGACCCAGCCGGTCGCGGCCCGGGTGAGCGGGCCGCGCTGCCGGGCCATGACGTAGGCCAGCGGGGTCGCGATCACCACGGCGACCAGTGCGGCACCGGCCGCGGCGAGCAGGGAGTTGAACGCCGCGTGTAGCAGAGGCTGTTCGTCGAAGGCCTGGCGGAAGTTGTCCAGGGTGGGGTGGTCGGGGATCCAGGTGGGGTGCAGACTGCCCAGCTC
The DNA here is from genome assembly GCF_053599215.1 of Streptomyces sp. NPDC001002. Taxonomy (NCBI): domain Bacteria; kingdom Bacillati; phylum Actinomycetota; class Actinomycetes; order Kitasatosporales; family Streptomycetaceae; genus Streptomyces; species Streptomyces sp. NPDC001002. The sequence continues at coordinate 18,883 of NZ_JBSFLV010000110.1, forward strand.
GCGTGGGGACTTGAAGGCGGTGGAGATGAGCCAGAGGAAGGGGAAGGCGAGGAAGACGAGATAGGCGAGCAGGGCCGTGTACTGGCCGACTCGAGTGCTGGTCCGGGTCCTCATGCGTCGTCGCCTCCCCTGAGCCGGCCCACCAGGAAGAACGCGAGGAGCACCGAGATCGCGGCGACCATCACGCAGCCCATGGCGGCCGCGTAGCCGAACTGCCCGTAGCGGAAGGCCTCTTCGTAGGCGAACAGCATGGGCAGGCGGGTGCGGCCGCCGGGGCCGCCGCTGGTCAGGACGTAGACCAGGGCGAAGGAGTTGAAGTTCCAGATCAGGTTGAGCGCGGTGATGGCGAGGGCGATCGGTCTGAGGGCGGGCCAGGTGACCGTGCGGAAGCGGCGCCAGGCGCCGGCGCCGTCGACCGCGGCCGCCTCGTGGAGTTCGCGCGGGGTGTTCTGCAGCCCGGCGAGGAGGGCGACCGTGGTCTGTGGCATGCCCGCCCAGACGCCGACGACGATCACCGCGGGCAGGGCCGTGCCCAGGCCGCTGAGCCAGTCCCGGCCGTCGCCGAGGCCGAGGTCGCGCAGGGTCTCGTTGAGGACGCCCGCGTCGGGGTTGTAGACGAGCCGCCACATGATGCCGACGACGACCTCGGGCATGGCCCACGGGACGATGGCGAGGGCGCGGGCCAGCCATCTCAGCCGCAGGTCCTGGTTGAGCAGCAGGGCGAGACCGAGCGCGAGCAGGAACTGCGGCACGGTCACCCCGACCGCCCACACCAGCCCGATCCGGAAGGACTCCCAGAAGAGGGTGTCGTGCAGCAGGTCCTGGAAGTTGAGACCGCCGATCCACTGGGTGGACCGGGTGCGGCCCGACTGGGCGTCGGTGAAGGCCAGCAGGATGCCGTAGAGGAGCGGTCCGACGCTCAGCACGAGGATCGGCAGCAGCGCGGGCAGCACCAGGAACCAGGCTCCGTGGTCGGTGGCGCGTCGCTGTCCGGCCGTGCTCGGCCCGCGGTTCGGCGTCCTCCTCACTTCGGTCACCAATGCCACGTAATCAACCCCTTTGCACGGCCCGGTCGGGCCCCGTCATGGTCGTGAACGCGTGATGCCCCGTCAAGGCACCCGGCACGGTGTCCCACCTGTGCGGATGTGACACTGGCTGTCGGATGGCGGGAACCCGACGCCGTACGCACACGCACACCCACGGAGGCGGACGATGGACGAGGCACGGGCGCGGGACGTACTGGCCGCGGCGGACGTGCTGCCGGGGCCGGCAACGGACGCGCGGCTCCTCGCTCTCGGCGAGAACGCGGTGTTCGCCGCCGGTGACCTGGTCGTCAAGGTGGGCCGCGACGCCGAACTCCTGGACCGCGCGCGCCGCGAGCTGGACATCGCGCTGTGGCTCGCCGAGTCGGGCGTGCCCGCGGTGCGGGCGGCGCAGCCGAAGCCGCTGCTGATCGAGAGTCATCCGGTGACCGTGTGGCACCGCATGCCCGATCCCGTACGCCCCGCCGAGCCCCACGATTTGGCCGAACTGCTACGCCTCGTCCACGCCCTCCCCGCCCCCTCCGTCGGCACCCTCGAACTCCCGCCCCGCGAGCTGCTGGGCGGAGTGGAGCGCTGGCTGCGGCTCGCGGGCGACGCGATCGATCCGGCGGACGCGGCGTATCTGCGCGAGCGCCGGGACGGGTTCGCGTCGGCCGCGGCCGCGCTCACTCCGCAGCTGCCGCCCGGCCCGATCCACGGCGACGCGCTGCCCCGCAATGTGCACGTCGGACCGGACGGCCCTGTCCTGGTCGACCTGGAGACCTTCTCCGCCGATCTGCGCGAGCACGACCTGGTGGTCATGGCCCTCTCCCGCGACCGCTACGGCCTGCCGGCCGAGGACTACGACTCCTTCACCGAGACGTACGGCTGGGACGTGCGCGAGTGGGACGGCTGCTCGGTTCTGCGCGGCGCCCGCGAGACGGCCAGCTGCGCCTGGGTCGCCCAGCACGCGCCGAGCAACCCGAAGGCACTGGCCGAGTTCGAACGCCGGGTGGCGTCACTGCGGGACGGGGACGAGTCGGTGCGCTGGTATCCGTTCTGAGCTCTGGCCACAGAAAGCCAACCCGTTGTGGCGCAAGGCTGTTCAGACGGTCTCGTCGGCCGGCTCGCGCAGTGGCCAGACGCCGTCGACCACCGCCGTCTCGTCGCCCTTGCGGCGCAGGAAGCTCTGGAAGTCCGCCGCCCACTCGGCGTACCACTCGATCTGACGGCGGTGCAGCTCCGCCGGGCCGAGGGCCGCGATCTTGGGGTGGCGGTCGGCTATCGCGCCGGCCAGCCGGGCCGCGGCCAGCGCGTCGGCCGAGGCGTCGTGGGCGGAGTCGAGCGGGACGCCGTACTCCGTGCAGACCGCCTCAAGGTTGCGCTTGCCGCGGCGGTAGCGGTCGACCCAGCGGTCGATGGTGTACGGGTCGATGACCGGAGCCGGGTCGTTGCCGCCGAGGCGGTCGCGCAGGGACGGCAGGGCGTACCTGCGCAGTTCGGCGGAGAGCAGGCTCAGGTCGAAGGCCGCGTTGTACGCGACGACCGGGACGCCCGTCTTCCAGTACCCCACGAGGACGTCCGCGATGGCGTCGGCCACCTGGTCGGCGGGGCGGCCCTCGCCCGCCGCCCGTTCGTTGCTGATCCCGTGCACGGCGACCGCGTCCGCCGGGATCTCCACGCCCGGGTCGGCCAGCCACTCGCGGTGCCCGGCCTGCTCTCCCGCCCTGACCTCGATCACGGCGCCGGTGACGATGCGCGCCTGACGCGGATCCGTCCCGGTCGTCTCCAGGTCGAAGCCGACCAGCAGCTCCTGGTGCCAGCCCATCGGCGGCCCCCCTTCTTGGTGGTGCTTTCCCCCAGTGGTCTCCACGATCCCATGTGCCACTGACAATCAGAGGACCGCCTTCCGCTTAGCCGGCGGGAGGTGCGCACGACACTTCAGGACACGGGCCGCGAATCCGCCCAGGACGTCTCGAACTCCTCGCGGTAGGTCGGGAAGAGGCCGGTGTCGTCCACATCGCCGGACTTGACCACCCGGTTCCCGTTGCGCAGTACCAGGACCGGGCCCTCCATGCCTCTGGAGCGCCGCAGATAGGACTGGACGACCGCTATGCCGTCGGCGCCGTCGCCGTCCACGAGGTAGGCCGTGAAGCGCGGGGTCTCGTCGTAGACCTGGATCTCGAAGGCGCCCGGGTCGCGCAGCCGGGAGCGCACCCGGCGCATGTGCAGGATGTTCATCTCGACCGCGCGGCTCAACTCGCCGCGTTTCATGCCCAGTTCGCGCTCGCGCCGCTTGACGGCGCTGGAGGCCGGGTTGAGGAAGAGCAGCCGCACCCGGCAGCCGGCCTCGGCCAGGCGCACCAGACGGCGTCCGGAGAAGTTCTGCACGAGCAGGTTGAGGCCGATGCCGACGGCGTCCAGGCGGCGGGCGCCGCCGAAGATGTCCTCGGCGGGGAACTGGCGCAACAGCCGTACCCGGTCGGTGTGTACGGCGACCACGTCCGCGTACCGGTCGCCGACCAGGTCCTCGACCGCGTCCACCGGCAGCCGGCGCGCGGACGGCACGTCCCCGCCGGCGCCGAGCACGTCGAGGAGCTTCGCCGAGGCGCGCTCGGCCTGGTTGAGGACGGCCTCGGACAGGGCCCGGTTGCGGGAGACGACGTTGCGGGTCACCTCCAGCTCGTCCAGGGCGAGTTCGACGTCCCGGCGGTCGTCTATGTAGGGCTCGAAGCACGGCCAGTGCTGCACCATCAGCTCGCGCAGCTGGGGCAGGGTCAGGAAGCTGAGGACGTTGTCGTCGGCCGGGTCGAGCAAGTAGCCCTTGCGGCGGCTGACTTCGCGGACGGCGACGGCCCGCTGGACCCACTCCTGGCCGGCCGGTCCGGCGGCGGCGACCACCCAGTCGTCGGCGTGGACGGGTTCGTAGATGGGACGCAGAACAGCGGCCACGACAGCGCGCAGCCGCTGTTCGACGAGGTTCAGCCAGATGTAGGCCCGGCCGGCTCGCTGGGCGCGCGTACGCACCTCGCGCCAGGCGTCGGCGTCCCAGTCCAGTTCCGGCCCGATGGAACTGGTCTCCATGGGCCTGGCCAGGGACACCGTGCCGGGCGGGACGTCTGTGGAGTTCCCCTCGTGACCCTCGTCACCAGGGGGCAGCTCCAGCCCTCCCGAGCCCACCCGCGCACCGCCTTCCGCTCCCCCGAGCACTCTCCGTGTCAACGATCAAGGAAGGGTACTCCGGGAGCGGTCGGCGGTGCAGCCGGATGGACAGGGTCGTTTCTCAACTACTCGGTCGCCAGTGGCCGTTCTGTGACGCGAGGGCGTCGGGAGTGAGCGGATTCATAGCCGTGACGTCGCGCGGGGCGATCGAGAAGCCCTGCCAGTGGATCGGCATGGGCTGCTGGTCCTCGTCCCGGGCGATGTGGTGGAAGCCCACGTTCATCCAGACGATCGGGTGCGTGAGGGTCTGTCCGTTGACCCACTTGTCCACCGACTTGCCCGCCGGAGCAGGGCAGTTGCCCGGGTTGTTGCTGGCGTACTGCTCGCACTTGTTGTACTCGGTGAAGTACACGTCGTGCTTGGTGAAGCTGCGCCCCGGGTACTTGGTGGTGGTCCCCGGGACTATCTCGTACGAGCGCGCGTGGCCGTCCTTGTTCTTGCCGGTCGCGCTGACCATGCGCCACCAGCGGTAGGTCTTGGCGTCGCCCGCCAGTTCCTTGGTGACGCTGGTGCGGGTGGTCTTGTTGGTGGGGGCCTGCTGGCCGGGCGCGGGCGCGGTGACGGCCGAGTCGTACTGCTCGACCTTGCCCTTGGAGGAGCCGTCCAGGCCGAAGTCGAGCCGCCAGAAGACGTTGTGGCTGTGGCTGGTGGCGTAGGCCTTGGCGCCCTTGCCGATGGGCCAGCCGCGGCCGTCGCCGGCGTCGTAGTCCTCGTAGGAGAGGCTGCCGGTGGCGCCGACGTTCATGTTGATGGTGCCGTCGTCCTGGAAGCGCCACTCGGTCATGTACTCGTACCAGCCGACCTGGTTGACCGTGTAGACGAGCAGGTCCTTGCCCTGGGCCTGGTAGACCTGGTTGGCGCTGTTGCCCTGCATGCGGTAGGCGTGGCCGCGCGAACGCGTGGTGGTGCACAGGCCCTTGACGTCCGGGTGCTGCGGGTCCCAGGCGTCGGGGACCTTGACGGTCTTGATGGTGCCGCCGGGGCACTCGCCGGGCGCCAGGTTCACCAGGCCCTGGGCGAAGCCGAAGCCGGTGAGGTCGTCGTACTCGACGCTGCCGTCGTCGTAGGGGACGTCGATCTGGGCGAGGCGGGCGCTGTTGAGGACCTTGATCGGCTTGGTCTCGCCCTTGGGCTGGTAGGAGACGTTGTCCAGGATCAGGCCGGCCTTGCTGTCGTAGCGGTAGCACATCCGCCAGGTGGTGCCGGTGGAGAGCTTCTGCTCGATCTTGTAGGCGGCGCTGCAGTCGGCGGCCGCCGCGGGGGCCGCCTTCGGCTGGGCGACGGCCGGTCCGGCACCGGTGGTCGCGCCGGCCGCCAGCGCGGCCACCGAGAGGCCGACGGCCGTACGGGTGCGGGCGCGGCTGAGTCTGTTCACGCGCATGACGAGGTAACTCCCCTTGCAGGAGGTGTCAGTTGGACAAGTGGATGGTGTTCCGCGGGCGGAGACTCAGCCACGGTCGAGGCGGGCGACCTTGCGGGCGCTCAGGTCGATCACGAGCTCACGGGCGTCGATCCAGGGCCCGTTCTTCACCTTCGGGAACAGCCGCACGCACCGGTGTTCGCCGCACTGGTCGAGCGCGGCGGGCTGGGCGCCCGGCGTGGCCCGGTACACCGCGCCGTTGAACAACAGCTGGTCCGGGGAGGTGAGTTCGTTGCCGGTGGCGTCCTTGTAGTCGGCCTTCAGGCCCGCGCCGAGCGGGTCGGCGATCAGCAGCCTGCCCGCCTCGACGTTCTCGGCACGGCTCAGCGGAGGCTGGACACCGTGCTGGGTGCCGGTCTGTTCGACCTTGCCCGTGTCGAGGTTGACGGTCTTGGTGACGAGGGTGTCGTCCTTGTAGTCGTAGAACGTGACGTCGGCACGCCGGGGCGCGTCCGGGTCGTCCGTCTCGTTGTTCTCCGGGTCGGCGAGGTCCACGGTGAGCCGCTGCGGACCGCGCTGACCGGTCACGTTCTCGGTGGAGTTGAGCAGCTGCCGGTTGGCGGCGATCTGCTCGGCCCGCTTCGTCTCGTCGTCGGTGAGCGGGTCGCCGCCCGTGCCCTTGTCGCCCTCGGCCGGCGCCTGCTGGACGACGCCCGGCTGAACCGCCCCGTCCTGCCCGGCCTGTTGAGCGGCCTGGGTACCGCCGCCGCTCTTGCCGTCGCCCGATTCGTCGGCCCCGGCCGTGCCCGGCAGGGTGATCCCGATCATCACGGCGGTCCCGGCGACCGCGATGGCCGCACCGGCCACCACCTTGCCCAGATGGCGGTGCACTAGATTGCGCACTTCTTCCCCCTACTCCCCCTTTGTCACAGGGAGTACGTGTCTGCCCCACATGTTCGGCATACCGCGTATGCCCGCTGGTCGATCGGTAAGAGGGACGTAAGTCATAGGTGGTTCCATCACTTTCGGGGAGACTCATGACCAAGGCGCCTCCCACGGCGCGCTCCACCTGAAAGAGTCGTGACCATGCAGGTCTGGCCTGGCGAGGCGTATCCGCTCGGTGCCACGTACGACGGCGCCGGCACCAATTTCGCGGTCTTCACGGAGGCCGCGGACCGAGTAGAGCTGTGTCTGCTGCACGACGACGGCTCGGAGACGGCGGTGGAACTGCGCGAGAGCGACGCTTTCGTGCGCCACGCGTACGTGCCCGGCATCATGCCCGGCCAGCGCTACGGTTTCCGGGCGCACGGCCCGTACGCCCCCGAGCGCGGCCTGCGCTGCAACTCGGCGAAGCTGCTGCTGGACCCGTACGCGAAGGCGATCAGCGGCTCGATCGGCTGGGGCGAGGAGGTGTACGGCTACCACTTCGGCGCGCCCGAGGAGCGCAACGACCTGGACTCGGCGCCGCACACGATGACGTCGGTCGTGGTCAACCCCTACTTCGACTGGGGCGACGACCGCCGCCCGCGCCGCGGCTACCACGAGACGGTGCTCTACGAGGCCCATGTGAAGGGCCTGACCATGCGGCACCCGGGGCTGCCGGAGGAACTGCGCGGCACCTACGCGGCGCTCGCGCACCCGGCGATCATCGAGCACCTGACCGAGCTCGGCGTCACGGCGCTGGAGCTGATGCCGGTCCACCAGTTCGTCAACGACCACCGCCTGGTGGACATGGGCCTCAACAACTACTGGGGCTACAACACGATCGGCTTCTTCGCCCCGCACAACGCGTACGCCTCCTGGGGCGACCGCGGCCAGCAGGTGCTGGAGTTCAAGTCGGCGGTGCGGGCGCTGCACGAGGCCGGCATCGAGGTCATCCTGGACGTGGTCTACAACCACACCGCGGAGGGCAACCACCTGGGCCCGACGCTGTCCTTCCGGGGCCTGGACAACCCGTCGTACTACCGCCTCACCGACGATCCCCGCTACTACATGGACACCACGGGCACCGGGAACTCGCTGCTCATGCGGTCCCCGCACGTGCTCCAGCTGATCATGGACTCGCTGCGGTACTGGGTCACCGAGATGCACGTGGACGGTTTCCGCTTCGACCTCGCGGCCACGCTGGCCCGGCAGTTCCACGAGGTGGACCGGCTGTCGTCGTTCTTCGACCTGGTGCAGCAGGACCCGGTGGTCTCCCAGGTGAAGCTGATCGCCGAGCCGTGGGACGTGGGCGAGGGCGGCTACCAGGTGGGCAACTTCCCGCCGCTGTGGACCGAGTGGAACGGTAAATACCGCGACACCGTACGGGACATGTGGCGCGGTGAGCAGCGCACGCTCGCGGAGTTCGCGTCCCGGCTGACCGGGTCCTCGGACCTCTACCAGGACGACGGCCGGCGCCCGCTGGCCTCGATCAACTTCGTGACCTGTCACGACGGTTTCACCCTGCACGACCTGGTCTCCTACAACGACAAGCACAACGACGCCAACGGCGAGGACAACCGGGACGGCGAGAGCCACAACCGGTCCTGGAACTGCGGGGTGGAGGGCGAGACCGACGATCCCGAGGTCGCCGGGCTGCGGGCGCGCCAGATGCGCAACTTCGTCGCCACGCTGATGTTCTCCCAGGGCGTGCCGATGATCAGCCACGGCGACGAGTTCGCGCGCACACAGGGCGGCAACAACAACGCGTACTGCCAGGACAACGAGGTCGCCTGGGTGGACTGGCCCGAGGAGGACAGCGAACTGCTGGCCTTCACGCGCGCGATGGTGTGGCTGCGCAAGGACCATCCGGTCTTCCGCAGGCGGCGCTTCTTCCACGGCCGGCCCGTGGAGGGCACCCACGACGAGCTGTCGGACATCGCCTGGTTCACGCCCGAGGGCGAGGAGATGATCCAGCGGGACTGGGACTCGGCCCGGGCCTCGGCGCTGACGGTGTTCCTGAACGGCAACGCGATCTCCGAACCCAGCTCGCGCGGCGAGCGGATCGGCGACGACTCGTTCCTGCTGATGTTCAACGCCTCGCCGAAGACGCTGGAGTTCGTGGTCCCGGTCAATCACGGCCGGCAGTGGCAGGTGGTGGTCGACACCGCCCGCTCGGACGGGGTGCCACCGAGCGACGGGCCGAAGGTGCAGGCCGGCGACCGGCTGACGCTGGTGGACCGGAGCATGACGGTGCTGCAACGGCCGGTCTAGGACCCGCCCGGCGCCCCTGGCCGACGGCGTCCACCCGTCGCCCGTCGGCCGGGCGGGCACACGCATGGCGGTCGGGATGACACGAAAGGCGGCGGGGCGGGTACGTAGGTCTGCATGACACCTGAGCGACCCGACCCCGTGGTGCCCACGGCGACCTACCGACTCCAGCTGCAGCCCGAGTTCCCGTTCGCGGCCGCCGCGGCGGCCGTGCCGTACCTGGCCTCGCTCGGCGTCTCGCACCTGCATCTGTCGCCGGTCCTGGAGGCCGTGCCGGGTTCGGTGCACGGCTACGACATCGTGGACCACGCGCGCGTACGCGAGGAACTGGGCGGCGAGGACGGGCTGCGCGCGCTGGCGCGCACCGCGCGGGAGCACGGTGTCGGGCTGGTGGTGGACATCGTGCCGAACCACATGGCGGCGCTCGCGCGCCACAACCACGCCCTGTGGGAGGTGCTGCGGGAGGGCCCCAAGTCGCCGTACGCGCGCTGGTTCGACATCGACTGGGAGGCGCAGGGCGGCCAGATGCTGCTGCCGGTGCTCGGGCAGCCGCTCGGGCAGGCCCTCGCGGACCTGCGGGTCGAGGACGGCGTACTGCGCTACTACGACCAGGAGTTCCCGCTCCGCGAAGGCACCGAGGAACTGCCGCTGCCGCAGCTCGTCGACGCGCAGTGGTACCGCCCGGTGTGGTGGCGACTGGCCCGCACCGAGCTCAACTACCGGCGTTTCTTCAGCATCTCGGAGCTGATCGGCGTGCGGGTCGAGGACCCGGAGGTGTTCGACGCCACGCACGCCAAGACCCTCCAGCTGCTGCGCGAGGGCGTGATCGACGGGCTGCGCGTGGACCATCCCGACGGGCTCGCCGACCCGGACGCGTATCTGAGCCGGCTGCACGAGGCGACCGGCGGGCGCTGGACGGTGGTGGAGAAGATCCTGGCGGACGGGGAGTCCCTGCCCGCCTCCTGGCCGGTCGCGGGCACCACCGGCTACGACGTCCTGCGGCACGTCGACGGCGTCTTCACCGATCCGGCCGGGTTCGGTGAACTCCTCGGCCAGTACCGGCGGTTCGCGGCCCCGCAGGCGGACCGGGGCGGCGACTGGGCGGCGACCGTGCGGCGGGCCGCCTACCGGGTGCTCACGCACGAGCTGGCCGCCGAGGTGGACCGGCTGACCCGGGTGACCGCCCGGCTGTGCGCCACCTCGCCGGATCCCGCGCTGCGCGACCGGGCGCCCTGGGCACTGCGCACGGCGCTGCAGGAGCTGCTGGTCCGCATGGAGGTCTACCGGCCCTACGCCTCCGGTGACGCGGCGGCCGTCGTCACCCCGGAGGCCGCCGCCGAGGCCAAGCTCGCCTTCGTCGTGCCCGAGGAGGCGGGCGCGGTCGACGTCGTGTACGACCTGGTGCTGGGGCGGGCCGGTGAGGAGCCCGCGCTCACCGAGTTCCAGGTCCGGTTCGCGCAGACCGCGTCCGCGCTGCGCGCCAAGTCCGTGGAGGACACGGCGTTCTACCGCTACGTACCACTGCTGTCGGCGACCGAGGTGGGCGGCGATCCGGGCAGCCCGGCGGTGTCCGTGGCGGACTTCCACGCGTACTGCACGCGCGTGCAGCGCGACTGGCCGCTGACCGGGACCGCCCTGTCGACGCACGACGCCAAGCGCAGCTCCGATGTACGGGCCGCGCTGGCCGTGCTCAGCGAGAGCCCGCGGCGCTGGGCGGACCTCGTGGCCGAGGTGACGGCCGCGGGCGAGGGCGTGCCGGATCCGCAACTGGCGTGGGCGGCCTGGCAGACGGTGTTCGGACTCGGCGAGACGGACGTGGACCGCGTCGGACAGGCCCTGCTGAAGCACGTACGAGAGGCCGGGCTGCACACGAGCTGGACCGAGCAGGAGCCGGCGTACGAGGAGGCCGTGGCGGCGTTCGTCGCGGCGGGCCCGTGCGGGCCGCCCGGCGAGCAGGTCGTCGCCCTGCGCCGCGCGCTGGCACCGCACATCCGGGCGAACGTGCTGGGCACGGCCCTGGTCCACCTGACGATGCCGGGGGTACCGGACCTCTACCAGGGCACGGAGAGCGAGTACCGGGCCCTGGTGGACCCGGACAACCGGCGCCCGGTGCCCTTCCCGGCGGCGGACCCCGGCGAGAAGGACGCGGTGACGGCGGCGGCACTGCGGCTGCGCGCCCGCAGGCCGGACGTCTTCGGCGACACGGCGACCTACACGCCCCTGGAGGCCGAGGGCCCGGCGGCGGCCCACTGCGTGGCGTTCGCCCGCTCCGGAGAAACCATCACGGCCGTGACCCGCCTGTCGCTGCGCCTCGCGGAGGCGGGCGGCTGGCGCGACACACTGCTCCCGCTGCCACCGGGCCGCTGGGCCGATGTCCTGGCCCCGGAACGGGAGTTCACGGGCCACGCACACGTGGAGGAGCTTTTCGAGCGACTGCCGGTGGCACTGCTGGAGCGGGTGGGGGACGCCTGAGGGGGTTGCGGGCGGGTTCGCGCCCGGCCGCGGTGTGCTTCGGCTCGCCGCAGTCGGTGTCGAGTGAGGGCCGCCACCTCTGGCCGGCGCCATGAAGATGCGGCGGGCCCTCGGCGACCGGGCCACGATGGTGACCGCCGACCAGGGCGGGCACGGTGTCTACCCGTTC
>NZ_JBSFLV010000111.1:0-30267 GCF_053599215.1 Streptomyces sp. NPDC001002
GCCCTCACCCGCCGCAAGCGCATGCAGGGCTTCGAGGCGCTGTGGCTGCCGGGCATGGACCACGCCGGCATCGCCACCCAGAACAAGGTCGAGCAGCAGCTCGCCGAGGAGGGCAAGTCCCGCCAGGACCTGGGCCGCGAGGAGTTCGTCGAGCGCGTGTGGCAGTGGAAGGAGGAGTACGGCGGCAGGATCCTCGGCCAGATGCGCCGCCTCGGCGACGGCGTCGACTGGAGCCGTGAGCGCTTCACCATGGACGAGGGCCTCTCCCAGGCCGTCCAGACCATCTTCAAGCGGCTGTACGACGACGAGTTGATCTACCGCGCCGAGCGCATCATCAACTGGTGTCCGCGCTGTCTGACGGCCATCTCGGACATCGAGGTGGAGTACCAGGAGGACGACGGCGAGCTGGTCTCCATCAAGTACGGCGAGGGGGACGAGACGCTGGTCGTCGCGACCACGCGTGCGGAGACGATGCTCGGTGACACCGCGGTCGCCGTCCACCCCGACGACGAGCGGTACAAGCACCTGGTCGGCAAGCGGATCAAGCTGCCGCTGACCGACCGTACGATCCCCGTCGTCGCGGACACGCACGTCGACCCCGAGTTCGGCACGGGTGCCGTCAAGGTGACCCCGGCCCATGACCCGAACGACTTCGCGATCGGCCAGCGCCACGGCCTGGAGTCGATCACGGTCATGGACGAGCGCGCGGTCATCACGGTCCACGGTCCCTTCGAGGGCCTGGACCGCTTCGAGGCCCGCGCCGCGATCGTCGGCGCGCTGCGCTCGCAGGGCCGGATCGTCGCCGAGAAGCGCCCGTACGCGCACTCGGTCGGCCACTGCTCGCGCTGCCGTACGACCATCGAGCCGCGGCTGTCCATGCAGTGGTGGGTCAAGGTCGGCCCGCTCGCGCAGGCCGCGGGTGACGCCGTCCGTGACGGGCGCGTCAAGATCCACCCCGAGGACATGTCGAAGCGGTACTTCGACTGGGTCGACAACATGCACGACTGGTGCATCTCACGGCAGTTGTGGTGGGGGCACCGCATCCCCGTCTGGTACGGCCCCGAGGGCGAGGTCGTCTGTGTCGGCCCCGACGAGGAGCCGCCGACCGGTGAGGGCTGGCGGCAGGACACGGACGTCCTGGACACCTGGTTCTCGTCCGGCCTGTGGCCCTTCTCCACGCTCGGTTGGCCCGAACAGACCGCGGATCTGCGGAAGTTCTACCCGACGGACGTCCTGCTGACCGGCCACGACATCATCTTCTTCTGGGTCGCCAGGATGATGATGTTCGGCCTGTACGCGATGGACGGCGAAGTCCCCTTCAAGACCATCGCGTTGACGGGCCTGGTCCGTGACGAGCGCGGCAAGAAGATGTCGAAGTCCTTCGGCAACGTCGTCGACCCGCTCGACTGGATGGACAAGTACGGCTCCGACGCGGTCCGTTTCACGCTGGCCCGCGGCGCCAACCCCGGTACGGACGTGCCGATCGGCGAGGACTGGGTCCAGGCGTCCCGGAACTTCGCGAACAAGATCTGGAACGCGACGCGCTTCGCGCTGATGAACGGCGCGACGATCGAGGGCCCGCTGCCGTCCCCGTCGGAGATGTCGGCGACGGACCGCTGGATCCTCTCCCGGCTGAACAAGACGGTGGCCGAAGTCGACGCGTTCTACGACGACTTCCAGTTCGCGAAGCTGTCCGACGCGCTCTACCACTTCGCGTGGGACGAGGTCTTCGACTGGTACGTCGAGCTGTCGAAGACGACGTTCCAGGCGGGCGGTCCGTCGGCGGAGGTCTCGAAGCGGGTCCTCGGCGAGGTCCTCGACGTCACCCTCCGGCTCCTCCACCCGGTCGTCCCGTTCGTCACGGACACGTTGTGGACGACGCTCACGGGTGGTGAGTCGGTCGTGGTCGCGGAGTGGCCGGGGGACAGCGGCTTCCGTGACGAGGCGGCCGAGCGGGAGATCGAGACGCTTCAGGCGGTCATCACGGAGGTGCGCCGCTTCCGTGCGGACCAGGGCCTGCAGCCGGGCCAGCGTGTCCCGGCCCGCCTCACGCTCGACGGCACGGACCTCGCGCCCCACGAGGCGGCGATCCGCCAGCTACTGCGTCTCCAGCCGGAGGGCGAGTCCTTCACGGCGACGGCGACGCTGCCGGTCTCCGGCGCGGAGGTTGCGCTCGACCTCTCCGGCACGATCGATGTCGCGGCGGAGCGCAAGCGCCTGGCGAAGGACCTGGCGGCGGCGGAGAAGGAGAAAGCCCAGGCCACGGCCAAACTCGGCAACGAGGCGTTCCTGGCCAAGGCCCCGGACAACGTGGTCGACAAGATCCGAGGCCGCTTGACGAAGGCGGACGAGGACATCGCCAGGATCCAGGCCCAACTGGACAGGTTGCCGTCCGCGTAGGGATCTGTACGTCGACGAAGGCCCCGGAGCTTTTGAGCTACCGGGGCCTTCGCGTACCGCCGGGGCGATTCGCTCACCGGCGCTGGCCGGGTGCCGCTGCGCCCACCCGTGCCGCCCCAGCGGCACGACTGCCCGCAGCTGAGTGGGATGCGTGGCGCTGAGTTGCGGAGCGGCTGGGTGCCGGTCGCTTGTGGTTTTTAGGGGCGCGGGGAACTGCGCGATCAGCCACGACGGACTCGCACCCGCCGACAAAGAGCAGCAGTCCCGGACCGTTGGCTTGTGGTTTTTTAGGGGCGCGGGGAACTGCGCGATCAGCCACGACGCACTCGCACTCGCCCACCAAGACCAGCCACCCCACTCCCTGGGCGCACCGTCACTCCGCCTCCGTAGACTGGGGACCGTGAGCGACACCGACCCCTTCGACGAGATCATCGCCAACGAGACCGACCGCGACCCCGACCTCGCGGTCATCGAGGCCGGCAGCCGCACCCTGCGTACCCAGGGCGCCCCGCCGGAGGCAGACGTGCCGGCCCGCCCCGAGGACCCCGAGGTCGACAAGGCACTGCGCGAGGTCGAGGCGGAGCTCGCCACCCGGTGGGGCGAGACCAAGCTGGAGCCCAGCGTCACCCGCATCGCCGCGCTCATGGACCTCCTGGGCGACCCCCAGCGCTCGTACCCCTCGATCCACATCACGGGGACGAACGGCAAGACGTCGACCGCCCGCATGATCGAGGCCCTCCTCGGCGCCTTCGAGCTGCGCACCGGCCGGTACACGTCCCCGCACGTCCAGTCCGTCACCGAGCGGATCAGTCTGGACGGCGCCCCGATCTCCGCCGAGCGGTTCATCGAGACGTACGAGGACATCAAGCCGTACATCGAGATGGTCGACGCGCAGCAGCCCTACCGCCTGTCCTTCTTCGAGGTGCTGACCGGCATGGCGTACGCCGCCTTCGCGGACGCGCCCGTCGACGTCGCCGTCGTGGAAGTCGGCATGGGCGGTACCTGGGACGCCACCAACGTGATCGACGGTGACGTCGCCGTCGTCACCCCCATCGACCTGGACCACACCGACCGGCTCGGCGAGACGCCCGGCGAGATCGCCAAGGAGAAGTCCGGCGTCATCAAGCAGGACGCGACGGTCATCCTGGCCCAGCAGCCGGTGGACGCGGCCCAGGTGCTGCTGAAGAAGGCCGTCGACGTCGACGCCACCGTGGCCAGGGAGGGACTCGAATTCGGGGTCGTCGCCCGGCAGGTCGCGGTCGGAGGGCAACTGCTCACCCTGCGCGGCCTGGGCGGCGAGTACGGCGAGGTGTACCTCCCGCTGCACGGCGGCTACCAGGCGCACAACGCGGCCGTCGCCCTCGCCGCCGTCGAGGCGTTCTTCGGCGTCGGCTCCCAGCGCCCCGAGCCGCTCGACCTCGAAACGGTCCGCAAGGCCTTCGCGGCGGTGTCCTCTCCGGGCCGCCTCGAAGTCGTACGCCGCTCGCCCACCGTCGTGCTGGACGCGGCGCACAACCCGGCCGGCGCCCGCGCCACCGCCGAGGCGGTCGGTGAGGCCTTCGACTTCAGCCGGCTGATCGGCGTGGTCGGGGCGAGCGCCGACAAGAACGTGCGGGGGCTGCTCGAAGCCTTCGAGCCGATCTTCGCCGAGGTCGTCGTCACACAGAACTCCAGCCACCGCGCGATGGACACCGACGAACTCGCGGGCATCGCCGTCGAGGTGTTCGGCGAGGACCGCGTCCAGGTCGAGCCCCGGCTGCCGGACGCGCTGGAGGCGGCGATCACGCTGTCCGAGGAGGACGGCGAGTTCGCGGGCGGCGGCGTCCTCGTGACCGGCTCCGTCATCACCGTGGGCGAGGCCCGACTGCTCCTGGGGAGGGGCTGACCACCCGTGCGTACGCTCTGTTCCTCCACCCTGATCGGCGAGTTCTTCGTGATCGGCTTCGCCGGTCTGGTGGCCATGAAGGACCCCGACCTGTCCATGTCGACGGTGTGGACGGTCAGCGGCATCGCGATGCTCCTGTCCGTCCTGCTGTGCGCCGTGGTCACCCGCCCCGGCGGGATCGCGCTGGGCTGGGCCCTGCAGATCGCCCTGATCGCGTCCGGCTTCATCGTGCCCTCGATGTTCTTCCTCGGGGCGATCTTCGCGGCCCTGTGGTGGGCCTCGGTGCACTACGGCAGAAAGATCGACGAGGCGAAGGCGAGATTCGCCGAGCAGGCCGCCTCGGCCACGGTCGCGCAGGCGGGTTCGGCGGGCCCCTCTACACCTGACGCTGTGTGACAGGGGCCCGGACACGCCCTGTAATCTTCGAACACCCCGCACGATTCTTGATCCATAGGAGCCCTGCCGTGACTCAGCGCACCCTCGTCCTCCTCAAGCCCGACGCGGTCCGCCGCGGCCTGACCGGCGAGATCATCGGCCGCATCGAGCGCAAGGCCGACTGGCGGATCACCGCGCTGGAGCTGCGCACCCTGGACCAGGAGACGCTGGAGCAGCACTACGGCGAGCACAAGGGCAAGCCCTTCTACGAGCCGCTGGTGGAGTTCATGGCCTCCGGCCCGGTCGTCGCGCTGATCGTCGAGGGCGAGCGGGTCATCGAGGGCGTCCGCGCCCTGGCGGGCCCGACCGACCCGATCGCCGCCGCCCCCGGCTCCATCCGCGGCGACTTCGGCGTGATCGTGCGCGAGAACCTGATCCACGCGAGCGACTCCATGGAGTCGGCGGAGCGCGAGCTGAAGATCTTCTTCCCGGACCACGCGTAGCTCTCCGGAAGTCGGCGCTCTCCGGGAGACCGCTTACGGAGTTTTGGTGGACGTTTCTGACTGGGTGTCAGCCGGGAGTCTCTCCTGACCTGGGACGGCCGGTCTTTTTCGGCCGTCCCTCGGCATATGCGTGCCGATCGGGGGAACGACTGCCCCCGATGGGCCGTCTCCACAAGCGGAGCCGCGCATCATCTGCTGACAATGGCGAAGACCCTAACGCAGTGTTCGTGAAGGCGCGTCTACGATGGAGGCCTTCACGTCACTGCACCCACTTCGCCGACCTGAAAAGCCCTCAAAAGCTCCCGGGAAGGCCAGACGAATCCTGATGGGGAACTCAATGTCGTTCATCGGCCGTGACATGGCTGTCGACCTCGGGACCGCCAACACGCTGGTGTACGTCAGGGGTCGCGGGATCGTACTCAACGAGCCGTCCGTCGTCGCGATCAACACGAACACCGGTGGAATTCTGGCGGTCGGCGCCGAAGCGAAGAAGATGATCGGGCGGACCCCCGGCAACATCGTTGCCGTGCGCCCGCTGAAGGACGGCGTGATCGCCGACTTCGAGATCACCGAGCGAATGCTCCGCTACTTCATCCTGAAGATCCACAAGCGGCGGTATCTCGCGCGGCCGCGCGTCGTCGTGTGCGTGCCCTCGGGCATCACCGGCGTCGAGCGCCGCGCCGTCATCGAGGCGTCGTCCCAGGCCGGGGCGCGCCAGGTGCACATCATCGAGGAGCCCATGGCCGCGGCCATCGGTTCCGGCCTGCCGGTCCACGAGGCCACGGGCAACATGGTGGTGGACATCGGCGGCGGCACCACGGAGGTCGCGGTCATCTCGCTCGGCGGCATCGTCACCGCCCAGTCCATCCGCGTCGCGGGCGACGAACTGGACAACGCGATCATCCAGCACATCAAGAAGGAGTACAGCCTTCTGCTGGGTGAGCGGACGGCCGAACAGATCAAGATCACGATCGGTTCGGCGTACGACCTCGACGCTGACGAACACACCGAAATCCGCGGCCGGGACCTGGTCTCCGGCCTGCCCAAGACCGTGGTCATCTCCGCCGCCGAAGTGCGCAAGGCGATCGAGGAACCCGTC
The DNA here is from genome assembly GCF_053599215.1 of Streptomyces sp. NPDC001002. Lineage (NCBI taxonomy): Bacteria > Bacillati > Actinomycetota > Actinomycetes > Kitasatosporales > Streptomycetaceae > Streptomyces > Streptomyces sp. NPDC001002. Next base: position 6,263 of record NZ_JBSFLV010000111.1, read on the forward strand.
AACGCGATCGTCGACGCCGTGAAGACCACTCTCGACAAGTGCCCACCGGAGCTGTCCGGCGACATCATGGACCGCGGGATCGTCCTGACCGGCGGCGGCGCCCTGCTGCGCGGCCTGGACGAGCGGCTGCGCCGGGAGACCGGCATGCCGATCCATATCGCCGAGGACCCGCTGGACAGCGTGGCGCTCGGTTCCGGCAAGTGCGTCGAGGAGTTCGAGGCACTTCAGCAGGTTCTCGACGCCTCGCCGCGCAGATGACGTAACTCTTCGATTCCGCCGTACGAGACGATCTCCTCTCGTGCGGCGGATCGTTGATATAGAGGCATAAGCTCGCGCATAAACAACCACCTGCATGGCACACACACCCCCTGCACATTCCTATGAGGAAGGCACGGCCGCCGCACGTGAGGGACACACGAGAGAGCCGGCTGCTCCTGGTGCTGCTGATCGCCGTCGCGTTCGCGCTGATCACGGTGGACATCCGCGGCGGAGAGGATTCGCCGGTCGACGGTGCCCGCCAGGCCGCGGCCACGGTCTTCGGCCCGATCGAGAACGGTGTGTCGTCGGCCGTCGACCCGGTCGGCAACGCCGTCTCCGCGATCCGCGACTCGGGCGAGCGGCACGACCGGCTCGCCCGTCTTGAGCAGGAGAACGCGGCCCTCAAGGCGAAGCTCGGCAGCGACGACCGCAACACCAGCCGCCTCAGACAGCTCGACAAGATGCTGAAGGTCGCCGGCGAGGGCCAGTACGGCATCAAGGGCGCCCAGGTCATCGGCATAGGAGCGGCCCAGGGCTTCTCCTGGACGGTCTCCATCGACATCGGCGCAAACGACGGCATCAAGCGCGACATGACCGTCCTGAACGGCGACGGTCTGGTCGGCCGCGTGACGACCGTAGGCCCCAACACCTCGACCGTGCTGCTCGCCAACGACCCCGACTTCACCGTCGGCACCCGCATGGAGGGCAGCGACGAACTCGGCTTCGCCTCCGGACAGGGCGACCGCCCGCTGCGCGTCGAACTGCTCAACGGCAAGGCGGAGGTGAAGAAGGGCGACCGCCTTGTCACCTTCGGCTCGCAGGCCGACAAGCCCTTCGTGCCCGGCGTCCCGGTCGGCGTCGTCTCCCGCGTCGAGCCCTCCGCGGGCGGCCTGACCCGCACCATCTACGTCACGCCGTACGTCGCCTTCACCAAACTCGACGTCATCGGCGTCGTCGTGGAGGCCCCCAAGCAGGACCCGCGGGACACGGTGCTCCCCAAGAAGCCCAAGCCGACCCCCACACCGACGGTCACCGTCACGGTCACCCCGTCCGCGAACGCACCCGTCGACGGTCAACAGCAAGAGCAGCAGTAGGAGCTGAGTCACCCCCATGCGCGTCAACCGGATCCTGCTTTCTTCGGCCCTGGTCGTCGTCGCCCTGGTGCTCCAGGTGAGCGTCCTCGCCCGCCTCCACCTCCCGGGTGCCGTCCCCGACCTGCTGCTCCTGACCGTCCTCGGCCTCGCCATGGTCTACGGCCATGTCGGCGGCGCCCTCGTCGGCTTCGGCGCGGGACTCCTGGCCGACCTCGCGCCACCCGCCGACCACGCGGCCGGGCGCTACGCCCTGGTGCTGTGCGTCGTCGGCTACCTCGCCGGCCTTGCCAGACCGGAGAACGGCCGGCTCAAGTCGGCCACCGGCCCCATGGTCGTCGTAGTGGCCGCCGCGATCGGCTCGACCCTTCTCTACGCGGGCGTCGGCGCCCTCGTCGGCGACACCGCCGCCCGCCATGTCGGCCTGCCCAGCCTGCTGTTCTCGGCCGCCCTGTACGACCTGCTGCTCGCCCCGTTCGTCGTGCCCGGCATCATGGCGCTGGCCCGCAAGGCGGAGAACGACCCGCTCGCCGAGACCAACTCCGCCGCGAGCAAGGCCACCGACATCTCCTCCGGCTGGCTGTCGGCGGGCACCGGGCTGAAGATCGGCGGCCAGCGCGGCGGCCTCGGCTCCCTGAAGACCAAGGCACGCGCCCGCACCACCCGCGTGGGCCGCATCAAGGGGGTCAAGCGGCTGTGAGCGCGCGGGAGTTGGCGGCGGCCGTTCACAGGTCCGTCGGATATGACACAGACACACACTGAGAGGGGGAGGCAGCCGCAGTGACCAACATCCCCGAGACCGGTCGGACCCCACGCGTCCAGATCAGGCTCGTCGTCATCCAGATCCTCGTCCTCTCCCTGCTCGGCACCCTCGGCGGACGCCTGTGGTACTTGCAGATCCGCGAGGGCAACGAATACGCCAAGGAGGCGTCCGGCAACCACGTCCAGCAGGTCGTCCAGCCCGCAGTACGCGGCTCGATCCTGGACGCGCGCGGAGTGCCGCTCGCCGACAACGAGACCCGGCTGGTGGTCTCCGCCTCCCGCACCGATCTGCTGAAGATGAAGGACGACGGCAAGGCCGTCCTGACCAAGCTGGCCGGCGTCCTCGGGCTGAAGCCCCAGGAGGTCATCCAGAAGGTCCGGCTGTGCGACGCGCAGACGCCCAAGCCCTGCTGGAACGGCTCGCCCTACCAGCCGATCCCGATCACCGACGAGGCCACCGCCAAGCAGGCCCTGCAGATCCGCGAGCGCGCCGAGGACTTCCCCGGCATCACCGCCGAGCCGGAGGCCGTGCGCCGCTACGCGAGCCCGGGCAAGTCCAACACCGCCCAGGTCCTCGGCTACCTCTCGCCGGTCACCGACGACGAGATCACCAAGGCCCAGGACACCGACTCGCCCTATCTCCGCTCTGACCAGGTCGGCCGCTCGGGCCTTGAGCGCCAGTACGACAAGGAACTGCGCGGCAAGGCCGGCGTCACCCGCTACGAGGTCGACAACCTCGGCCGCGTCATCGGCAAGGCCGAGTCCGACGCGGCCGAGCCCGGCGCCAACCTCGTCACCAGCATCGACGCCCGCGTCCAGCGGGTCGCCGAGTACGAGCTGAACAACGCGATGAAGATCGCCCGCGGCCAGTTCGACAAGATCACCGGCGAGAACTACAAGGCCGACTCCGGTGCCGTCGTGGTGATGGAGGCCAAGACCGGCCGGGTCGTCGCCATGGCGTCCGCCCCGACCTACGACCCGAACGTCTGGGTCGGCGGCATCTCCGCCAAGGACTACAAGAAGCTCACCGGCAAGAACTCCGACTACCCGCTGCTGAACCGTGCCATACAGGGTCAGTCCGCGCCCGGTTCGACCTTCAAGGTGGTCTCCACGGCCGCCGCGGTCGAGGCCGGCTACGAGTGGGACGGCGGCTACCCCTGCACCAGTTCGTACTCGGTGGGCGGCCAGGTCTTCAAGAACTTCGAGGGCGAGAGCTTCGGCCCCATCTCACTGGGCCGCGCCCTGGAGGTCTCCTGCGACACCGTCTTCTACGGTCTCGCCGACCGCGAGTGGAAGAAGGACGGCGGCATCAACCCGAAGAAGGGTGAGCCCAAGGACTACTTCTACAAGGCGGCCCACCAGTTCGGCCTCGGCAAGGTGACCGGCATCGACCTCCCGAACGAGGTCACCGGCCGCGTCCCGGACCGCAAGTGGAAGCAGGAGACCTGGGAGGCCAACAAGGCCTACTGGTGCAAGACCGGCAAGAAGGGCGGCACGTACGTCCAGCAGATCGCGTACGAGAACTGCCTCGAAGGCAACAAGATGCGCGAGGGCGACTCGATCAACTACTCCATCGGCCAGGGCGACACCCTCGTCACGCCGATCCAGGAGGCCGCGATCTACGGTGCCCTCGCCAACGGCGGCACCATGTACCAGCCGACCATCGGCAAGGCGATCGTCAGCCCCGACGGCAAGACCGTCCAGGAGATCAAGCCGAAGGCCGTGGGCAAGCTGCCCGTGAACCAGGCGACCATCAAGGGCATGGACAACGCGCTCGCCGGCGTCGTCACCCGCGGTACCGCCGCCTGGAAGTTCGGCGGCTGGCCGCAGGACAAGATCCCGCTGCACGCCAAGACCGGTACCGCCGAGGTCTACGGCAAGCAGACCACGTCCTGGCTCGCCACCTACTCCAAGGACTACACGGTCATCATGACCATCGCCCAGGCCGGTACCGGTTCGGGCGCCTCGGGTGAGGCCGTGCGCGGGATCTACAACGCCCTCTACGGCGTCCAGGCCGACGGCTCGATCGACAAGAAGAAGGCGATGCTGCCGACCCCGCAGAAGGGGCTGCCGAAGGTCAGGACGGACGGCACGATCAACTCCCCGAAGATCGCCAAGGACCCGGTCAAGGAGCTCAAGGCGACCGACAAGGGCACGGCCGCGCCGGACGAGACCCAGCCCGGCGCGACCACCAACACGCCGACGACCAACCAGAACACGCGAAGGCGACCCCGTAAGCGAGGCAGCCGGAGGATGCTCACATGACCGGCAACAGCTTCTCCGTCTCCGGCTACGGCCCCGAGCGCGCCGGCTGGACCCGGGTCTTCGCCCGCGACTCGCTCGCCCGCCGCCTGGACTGGCCGATACTGCTGGCCGCGCTCGCCCTGTCGATGATCGGCGCGGTCCTCGTCTTCTCGGCGACCCGCAACCGCACCGAGATCAACCAGGGCGACCAGTACTACTTCCTCATCCGGCACCTCATGAACACCGGCATCGGCTTCTGCCTGATGATCGGCACCGTCTGGCTCGGCCACCGCACCCTGCGCACCGCGGTCCCGATCCTCTACGGCGCCTCGGTCTTCCTGATCCTGCTGGTGCTCACCCCGCTGGGCTCCACGGTCAATGGCGCGCACTCCTGGATCGTGCTCGGCGGCGGCTTCTCGCTCCAGCCCTCGGAGTTCGTGAAGATCACGATCATCCTCGGCATGGCGATGCTGCTCTCCGCCCGGGTCGACGCCGGCGACAAGAAGTACCCCGACCCCCGTACGGTCCTGCAGGCCCTGGGCCTGGCCGCCGTACCGATCCTGGTCGTGCTGCTCATGCCCGACCTCGGGTCGGTCATGGTCATGGTGATCATCATCCTCGGCGTGCTGCTCGCCTCCGGTGCCTCCAACCGCTGGGTGTTCGGGCTGATCTCCGCCGGTGCGCTGGGCGCGATCGCGGTCTGGCAGCTGCACATCCTGGACGACTACCAGATCAACCGCTTCGCCGCCTTCGCCAACCCCGACCTCGACCCGGCGGGCGTCGGCTACAACACCAACCAGGCGCGCATCGCGATCGGTTCGGGCGGGCTGACCGGCTCGGGGCTGTTCCACGGCTCGCAGACCACCGGGCAGTTCGTGCCGGAGCAGCAGACGGACTTCGTCTTCACGGTGGCGGGGGAGGAGCTCGGCTTCGTCGGCGCGGGCCTGATCATCGTCCTGCTCGGGGTCGTCCTGTGGCGGGCCTGCCGCATCGCCCGCGAGACGACCGAGCTGTACGGCACGATCGTGGCCGCCGGGATCGTGGCGTGGTTCGCCTTCCAGGCCTTCGAGAACATCGGCATGACCCTCGGCATCATGCCGGTCACCGGCCTGCCGCTGCCCTTCGTCTCGTACGGCGGTACCTCGATGTTCGCGGTGTGGGTGGCGGTGGGGCTGTTGCAGTCGATCAGGGTGCAGCGGCCCATGTCGGCGTGACGTGACATGAGGTAATACGGCGTGACACCGGTCACGGACAACCCCGGACATCTCGTGCTTACCGCGAGTTTGCCCGGGGTTCACCTGTTGTGGGCTCTGTCTTCTCCGCTCACCAGCGATTAGATTCGGTTCATGGCGGACACCAAGCGTGAGATCGAGCGGAAGTACGAATCCGACGACAGCGGGTTGCCCGACCTGACCGGCATCGCCGGAGTCGCGGCCGTACTCGACAAGGGCGTCGCCGAGTTGGACGCCACCTACTACGACACCGCCGACCAGCGGCTGGCCGCCGCGAGAATCACCCTGCGCCGGCGCACCGGCGGCTCGGACGCCGGCTGGCACCTCAAGTTCCCGGTCGCCACCGACATCCGCGACGAGATCCACGCCCCGCTCGCCGACACCCTCCCGCGCACCCTCGAAGGACTGGTCCGCGCCCGCGTCCGGGACGCCGAGCTGATCCCGGTCGTCCGGCTGCGCTCCGACCGCGACCTGCGCCACCTCGTGGACGCCGACGGCCGCCTCCTCGCCGAGGTGAGCGTGGACGCCGTACACGCCGAAGGGCTCGCGGCGGGCGCCGGCACCGCGCAGTGGACCGAGCTGGAGGTCGAGCTGGCCGACGGCGGTGACCAGGCCTTCCTCGACAAGGTCGAGAAGCGGCTGCGGAAGGCCGGCGTACGGCCCTCGAAGTCCTCGTCCAAGCTGGCCCGGGCGCTGGCGGAGACGGCACCGAAGAGGAAGGGCGGCGGCAAGAAGAAGCAGCCGGCGCCCGCCGACCCGGTGACCGCGGGCGACCATGTCCTCGCGTACGTCCGTGAGCAGCGGGACGCGATCCTCGAACTCGACCCGGCCGTACGGCAGGACGCCCCCGACTCCGTGCACCGCATGCGGGTCGCCACCCGCCGTATGCGCAGCGCCTTCCGCTCGTACGCGAAGGTCCTCGACCGCACGGTCACCGACCCGATCGGCGAGGAACTGAAGTGGCTGGCCGGCGAACTCGGCGTCGACCGCGACCGCGAGGTGATGACCGAGCGCCTGTCCGCAGCCGTGGGCGAACTGCCTCGCACCCTCGTGTACGGCCCCCTCCGCACCCGTCTGCGCACCTGGGCCAACGCCCGCCGCGGCGGTTCGCGCCGCCGGCTGATCGGCGTCCTGGACTCCAGGCGCTATCTGGTCCTGCTCGACGTGCTGGACGCCCTGGTCGCGGAGCCGCCGCTGCTGGCGGACGCGGCCGGGAAACCGGAGAAGGTGATCGCCAAGGCCGTACGCAAGGACTTCGGGAAGCTGTCGGACCTGGTGGACCAGGCGATCGCCCTCGAACCCGGCGCGGAGCGGGACGTGGCCATCCACGAGGCGCGCAAGAAGGCGAAGCGGGCCCGGTACGCGGCCGAGGCCGCCGCACCCGCGCTCGGCTCTCCCGCGGCCACGCTGGTCAAGTCGATGAAGTCGGTGCAGAGCCTGCTCGGCGACCACCAGGACAGCGTGATGACCCGCCAGACCCTGCGCGAGCTGTCCGCCGTGGCGCACGCGGCGGGGGAGAACACCTTCACGTACGGGGTGCTGTACGGGCGCGAGGAGCAGGTCGCGGCGAGCGTGGAGGCGCGGTTGCCGGAGGCGTGGGAGGGGATCAGGACGTCGGCGGTGCTGTGAGCGGAGGTCCCGGTGACCAGGTCCCGGGCGCTCTTCGCGGTCGGGGAGGTCCCGGGGGCGCGTTAGGCTGGATGGTCACCCCAGTCCGTTCAGTCCAGCCCACGAAGGTGCGCGAGATGCCTGCCGAAGTCGCTGCGGCCGCCGAGTCCGTGTTTCCGCAGCTCGAAGCCCTGCTCCCGCATGTGCAGAAGCCGATCCAGTACGTGGGCGGTGAGCTCAACTCCACGGTCAAGCCGTGGGAGTCCTGCGACGTCCGCTGGGCGCTCATGTACCCCGACGCCTACGAGGTCGGGCTGCCCAACCAGGGCGTCATGATCCTCTACGAGGTCCTGAACGAGCAGCAGGGCACTCTGGCCGAGCGCACGTACAGCGTGTGGCCGGACCTGGAGGCGCTGATGCGGGAGCACGGCGTCCCGCAGTTCACGGTGGACAGTCACCGCCCGGTGGGCGCGTTCGACGTGTTCGGCCTGTCCTTCTCCACGGAGCTGGGCTACACGAACATGCTCACGGCCCTGGACCTGGCGGGCATCCCGCTGGCGTCGAAGGACCGGGGCCTGGACGACCCGATCGTCGTGGCGGGCGGCCACGCGGCCTTCAACCCGGAACCCATCGCGGAGTTCATCGACGCGGCGATCATCGGCGACGGCGAGCAGGCGGTCCTCGACATGACGAGGATCATCCGCGAGTGGAAGGCGGAGGGCCGCCCCGGCGGCCGCGAGGAGGTCCTCCTCCGCCTGGCGAAGACGGGTTCGGTGTACATCCCGGCGTTCTACGACGTGGAGTACCTGCCGGACGGCCGTATCGCGCGCGTGGTCCCCAATCGGTCGGGCGTCCCGTGGCGCGTGTCCAAGCACACGGTGATGGACCTGGACGAGTGGCCGTACCCGAAGCAGCCGCTGGTCCCGCTGGCGGAAACGGTCCACGAGCGCATGTCCGTCGAGATCTTCCGCGGCTGCACGCGAGGCTGCCGTTTCTGCCAGGCGGGCATGATCACGCGCCCGGTGCGCGAGCGGTCGATCACGGGCATCGGCGAGATGGTCGAGAAGGGCCTGAAGGCGACGGGCTTCGAGGAGGTGGGCCTCCTTTCCCTGTCCTCGGCCGACCACTCGGAGATCGGTGACATCGCGAAGGGCCTGGCGGACCGGTACACGGAGGACAAGATCGGCCTGTCCCTCCCGTCGACGCGGGTCGATGCCTTCAACGTGGACCTGGCGAACGAGCTGACGCGCAACGGGCGTAGGTCCGGGCTGACCTTCGCGCCGGAGGGCGGCTCGGAGCGCATGCGCAAGGTCATCAACAAGATGGTCACGGAGGAGGACCTGATCCGGACCGTCTCCACGGCGTACGGCAACGGCTGGCGCCAGGTGAAGCTGTACTTCATGTGCGGCCTGCCGACGGAGACCGACGAGGACGTCCTCCAGATCGCCGACATGGCGATGAACGTGATCGCCGAGGGTCGCAAGGTCTCCGGCCAGAACGACATCCGCTGCACGGTCTCGATCGGCGGTTTCGTCCCCAAGCCCCACACTCCCTTCCAGTGGGCCCCGCAGCTGTCGGCGGAGGAGACGGACGCGCGCCTGGAGAAGCTGCGCGACAAGATCCGCGGCGACAAGAAGTACGGCCGCTCGATCGGCTTCCGCTACCACGACGGCAAGCCGGGCATCGTGGAGGGCCTGCTGTCCCGGGGCGACCGCCGGATCGGCGCGGTGATCCGCGCGGTCTACGAGGACGGCGGCCGCTTCGACGGCTGGCGCGAGCACTTCTCCTACGACCGCTGGATGCGCTGCGCGGAGAAGACGCTGCCGGCGTTCGGGGTCGACGTCGACTGGTACACGACCCGCGAGAAGACGTACGAGGAGGTCCTCCCCTGGGACCACCTCGACTCGGGCCTCGACAAGGACTGGCTGTGGGAGGACTGGCAGGACGCGCTGGACGAGACGGAGGTGGAGGACTGCCGGTGGACGCCTTGTTTTGATTGTGGGGTGTGTCCGCAGATGGACACTTCCATTCAAATCGGGCCGACTGGGAAGAAGTTGTTGCCTCTTACGGTCAAGAACGCGGCTGCTGCGCCTGGGGGGCACTCGCACTGACGTGCTCTCGTTGGTGGTTCTGGAGTGGTGCTGTTGCGCAGCCGGCCCGGCCACGTCGAGCGACGTGGCCGGGCCGGCTGCGTGAGGCGTGGTCAGGTGGCGCTGTTGGCGTTGCCTGGTTCGGGTGAGTTCAGGGGGGTCCAGGGGCCGGGGCAGGTGAGGGTGGCCGGGTCGCCTCCGGCGTGGCTCTCGGTGCAGATGGTTTCGAAGACCAGGCCCGTGGTGGTGATGATGTCGTACTTGATGCCCGCCAGTTCCTGGTTGCCCTGGCTGTGCTCGTTGACGGAAACGGCGCAGGCGTAGCCGTTGGTGCCGCCGTTCGGGTAGCCCGTCAGCGTGCTGAGGTCCGTCCATCTCATGGTGTGGTCCTCGCTGTTGCGGACGTCGCGGATGCCCGCGTAGGTGATGGTTCCGCTCACCGCGCCGCGTACCTCGTACACCTGCTGGTCCTGGAAGCCGTCGATGTCGGCGCAGGGGCCGGTGGCACCGGTCGCGCCGGTGGAACCAGGGGTGCCGGGGGTGCCGGGGGTGCCGGGGGCGCCCGTGGGGCCCTGGTCGCCCTGTGGGCCGGTCGGGCCGGCGGGTCCTGTTGGGCCCGGGGTTCCCGGCTGGCCGGGCTGGCCCTGTGGGCCGGTGGCTCCCGTGGGTCCCTGTGGGCCGGTGGCTCCCTTTTCGCCTCTCGGGCCCCTGTCACCCTGTTCGCCCTTGGGGCCTCTGGGACCCCTGGGGCCGGTCGGGCCCGTCGGCCCCTTGCAGTTGGTCTTCTGGCCGGGGGTCCGGGACTCGTGCGGGTGGCCCGGTTTGCAGTGGTCGCCGCCGTTGCCGGCCGTCGCCCTGGCGTTCTCGGTCACGCTGCGCGTCGCCGCGGCGGTCGGATCGGCCACGCCTGCCGCCAGGACCAGAGCGAGCGAGGCGACCAGGCCCGCCTTCCTGAACCTGTCCCGGGCCAGTGGCCCGAGGAGTGCTGTCCGGAACTCGGGACTCGTCTTCATCCACATGCTCCCTGCTCGACCGGTTCGGGTGATGTCCCGAATTCAAGTGCGAGCTTGACCTGGGCGGAGCGAGGCGATCGGCAGGGCGGTTCGGAACGCGCCGCTTGTCGTCATATCGGACTAATCCGTGCGTTCTGATGGGGCATTTTTTACCCGCGATCACCCGTCTTGGCTCATCCGCCGCTGTTCGGGGGCTCTCCGGCCCGGTCTCCGCGTGGTGGGACGGCCGTGAAACCGGGGCGTGCGACGGTGACGCCCGTGTTTCCGACGGGACGTCAGCAGTCCGGGACGGGTGAGGCCGTGAACGTGAAGCAGACCCTCTGCCTGTGCATGATCGTCAAGAACGAGTCGCTGGTGATCGAGCGCTGCCTGGAGGCCGTCCGTCCGCTCGTCGACTACTGGGTGATCTCCGACACCGGCTCGACGGACGGCACGCAGGACCTGATCCGCAAGGTGCTTGACGGCGTTCCGGGCGAGTTGCACGAGGACCCCTGGGTCGACTTCGGGCACAACCGGACCCGGAACATCCAGCACGCCCGCGGCAAGGCCGACTACCTGCTCACCCTCGACGCCGACCACGTCATGCGCCAGGACGCCCCGCTGCCCCGGCTGACGGCGGGGTCGTACATGCTGCGCTACGCCGGCCCCGGCACCCAGCACCGGTTCAAGCACCTCATGCGGGGCGACTGGCTGTGGCGCTACGAGGGTGTCACGCACGAGTACCCGTGCACCGACGAGCCCGATGTCCAGGAGAACCTGGATGTGCTCGTCATCGAGGACCAGGCCGACGGCGGGTGCCGCGGCGACAAGTTCGAGCGCGACGCGCGCCTGCTGCGGCGCGAGTTGGAGCGGGACCCGGGCAATCCGCGCACGGTCTTCTATCTGGCCAACACCGAACGCGACCTGGGGCACGCGGAGGAGGCGATCGCTCTCTACGAGCGGCGCGCCCGGATGGGGGGTTGGGGCGAGGAGGTCTACTGCTCGCTCCTGGAGGCCGGAATCCTGCGGGCGGAGCGGGCCGACGACTGGCCGGGGGCGATGGACGCCTTCTCCCGGGCCTGGGACGGGCGACCTCAACGACTCGAAGCCTGCTACGAGTTGGCGTCCCGCCTGCGGATCGCCGGCCGCTACCGCACCGCGTACGCCCTTCTCCGCGATGCCGTCGGCGCGGCGGAACCGGGTGATCTGCTCTTCACCAAGCCCTGGGTCTACCGATGGGGGCTCCTCTTCGAGTTCTCGATCACCGCCTACTGGGTCGGCGAGTTCGCGGCCTCCGTCGAGGCGTGCGACAGGTTGCTGGCCATGCCGGACCTGCCCGCCGCGATCCGCCGACAGACCCTGGCCAACCGGGAGTTCTCCGCCCCGAACGTCCCCACGGTCCCCGGGCCGTCGAACCCCGCACGCAGACCGAAGGCCTCCCGGGCGGGCAAGGCGGCCAGGAGGAGGAAGGGATAGGCGGTGGCGGGCAGGTGGGAGCGCCCGCTCGTCGTCCGTGATCCGTTCAGTTGGCGTCCGCGTCAGGGCCGTAAAGCGCGGCGATGTCCGGGGACTTGGCCCAGCCGCTGTAGGTGGGGGACTGGGGCCAGCTGTCGGGGGAGTCCTGCCATTCCTCCTGGCGGCCGTAGGGGAGGATGTCGATCAACGGGAAGGTGTGGCTCAGCTGTTCGGTGCCGCGGCCCGTGGTGTGCCAGGTGCGGTAGACGGTGTCGCCGTCGCGCAGGAAGACGTTGACCGCGAATCCTCCGCCGGGGGGTGCGCCGACGTCGGTGCCGAAGGGGCTGTTCGCGGTCGAGTACCACGGCATCCGGTTGCCGACCCGGTGCCGGTAGGCGAGCGCCTCCTTGATCGGGCCCTGGGTGACGATGACGAATCGCGCGTCGTAGTTGTCCAGGAAGTGCAGGCGGGTGTACTGCGAGGTGAGCCCGGTGCAGCCCGGGCACTGCCACTCCTTGCCGTCGAACCACATGTGGTTGTAGACGATCAGCTGGCTCTTGCCGTCGAAGACGTCCGCCAGGCGGACCGGGCCGTCCTCGCCCTCAAGTGTGTAGTCCGGCATCTCGACCATCGGCAGCCGGCGACGCTCGGCGGCGATGGCGTCGAGCTCCCGCGTCGCGGCCTTCTCGCGGGCACGCAGGGCTTCGAGCCGGTTCTCCCACGTGGCGGTGTCCACGACGGGGGGTAGGGGCTGTGCGTTGGTGGTCATGTTTCCTCGCAGAGCTCGGGCTCAGCTTTCACTCGTGGAGGGGTAGACCTCGCGGGGACGCGGAACTCATCGGTCGGCGGGCTGCCGTGTGCTCGGGAAGACTCCGATGAACGTGTCGAGGAGTTCGCGCGGTCCGTCCAACTCGACCAGTCCGCACCTGGCGGCCTGCATGAGTGCCACGAAGGACGGCAGGTCGTCGGGCTCGAAGGTGATCACGAGGTCGGGCCGGACCGGGGGCGGGCCGCTGCCGGCTTCGAGTCGGCCGTCGGTGACGGCGGCGTGGACCACCAGGTCACCGGCGTGGATCTCCCAGGTCGCGGTCAGCCCGGCCGCCCGGTCGGAGTCGAAGACGGCCCGTAGCGCCATGACGACCGCCGAGGGCGTGACGATCTCGCCGGGGCGGGGCGCGCCGAGCTGGGTGGTTCCCCAGCGGCCGAGGGCCCATACGGCCGGTTCGAGGTCGCGGCCGGCGGGCGTGAGGGTGTACACGACACCGCGTTGCGGCGTCGACACCGCGCGGCGCTCCACGATGCCGGCCTCCTCCAGCTCCTTGAGCCGGGTGGAGAGCACGTTCGTGGGGATGCCGGGCAGCCCGCCGAGCAGGTCGCTGTACCGCTGCGGGCGCACGGCCAGATCGCGGATGACCAGCAGCGCCCACCGCTCGCCGACCAGCTCAAGGGCGCGGGAGAGACCGCAGTACTGCCCGAAGGCACGACGTTTCATGCAATTAGTGTAGTCAGCTTCGCAATGTGCTTGCTGTGGCCTGATTGCAAGCTTACTTGCAAAGATGAAGTGATCCGGTTTACGGTCGTGGCGTGGCCGCGAGCCGGGCTGTGGCTGTGGCTCATGGCGAGTGGCAAGTGAGGGACGACAGAAAGCAGGGCACCATGTCCATCTCCGTGTTGGGTGTCACCTTCGACGCCCGTGACGCCAAGACCGTCGCGGCCTTGTGGGCCGAAGCCCTCGGCCGGGCCGTCGACGAGGGTGCGGACGAGGCGGGCGCGAGTGTGGCCGCCGACCCGGCCGTTCCGGGATCGCGTATCGGGTTCCGTCAGGTCCCCGAGGACAAGACGGTCAAGAACCGGATGCACTTCGACTTCGTCACCGAGGACTTCGACGCCGAGGTGACCCGGCTGACCGGGCTCGGCGCCACCAAGCTCAACGAGGTCGAGGCCGGGCGACTGCACTTCGCCACGTTCGCCGACCCCGAGGGCAACGAGTTCGACGTGATCGCGCGCTGATCGGTCAGGGCCTGGTCGCCCGGACGATTGCCGAGTGCATGCCGTCGGCGACCGGGTGGGTGGGGGTGATGGCCACGTCCGTGAAGCCCGCCGCCTCCAGGCCCTCGCGGTACTCCGTGAAGGACAGGGCGCCGGCGATGCAGCCGACGTAGTCGCCGCGTTCGGCGCGTTGGGCGGGGGTCAGGGTGTCGTCGGCGATGACGTCGGAGACGCCGAGGCGGCCGCCCGGCCTCAGGACGCGGAAGGTCTCGGCGAAGACGGCGGGCTTGTCCACGGACAGGTTGATCACGCAGTTGGAGATGACGACGTCGACGGTCTTCGCGGGGAGCGGGATCGACTCGATCGTGCCCTTGAGGAACTCGACGTTCGTCGCCTTCGCCTTCTCGGCGTTGGTCAGGGCGAGTTGGAGCATCTCGTCGGTCATGTCGAGGCCGTAGACCTTGCCGGTGGGGCCGACGCGGCGGGCGGAGAGCAGGACGTCGATGCCGCCGCCGGAGCCGAGATCCAGGACGCGTTCGCCGTCGCGGAGTTCGGCCACGGCGGTGGGGTTGCCGCAGCCGAGGGAGGCGGCGACGGCCTCGGCGGGCAGGACTTCGCGCTCGTCGGCGGCGTAGAGCGTGGAGCCGAAGTTCTCGTCGGCCTCCACGGACTGCGGGCCGCAGCAGCCGGCGCCGCCTTCGGTGACCGCGGTGGCGGCTGCGGCGTAGCGCCGGCGGACCGTCTCGCGCAGGTCGGTGGACTGGTCGGGTGTGGGGTTCATTGGGCTTGCAGGGCTCATGAGGGTGCTCCTGAACGGCTTGTATTGACGTTCGCTGATGCAACCTTGCGCCTTGGATTGAGGGATGTCAATATAGACGTATGTCGAAACAGGAGTTGAAGATCGTCGGGCAGGACGACCGCGGCGGCTGCTGCGAGGGGCTCGCGGACGCTCCGCTGGACGAGGACCGCGCGGCCGAACTGGCGAAGATCTTCAAGGCCCTTGGCGATCCCGTGCGGCTGCGGCTGCTGTCGATGATCGCCTCGCGCGGGGAGGACGGCGAGGTGTGCGTGTGCGAGCTGACGCCCGCCTTCGAGCTGTCCCAGCCGACGATCTCGCATCACCTCAAGCTGCTGCGGCAGGCCGGGCTCATCGAGGGTGAGCGGCGCGGGACCTGGGTCTACTACTGGGTGGTGCCGGAGGTGTTGGAGCGGGTGGCCGGCTTTCTGACCGCTTCACGGCCCGTGGAGGTGCCCGCATGACCGCGCCCGGTGACCGCCCGTCCGTGCTGTTCGTCTGCGTCCACAACGCGGGCCGCTCCCAGATGGCCGCCGCCTTCCTCAGCCGCATCGCCGGTGACCGGATCGAGGTCCGGTCGGCCGGCTCCGCCCCCGCCGACACCGTCAACCCGGCCGTGGTGGAGGCGATGCGGGAAGTCGGCGTCGACATCTCCGCCGAGACCCCGAAGATCCTCACGTCCGACGCCGTGCAGGCGTCCGACGTCGTGATCACGATGGGCTGCGGCGACACCTGCCCCGTCTTCCCGGGCAAGCGCTACCTCGACTGGCAGCTCGACGACCCGGCCGGCCAGGGCGTCGACGCGGTGCGCCCGATCCGTGACGAGATCGAGCGGCGGATCCGGGTGCTGGTGGGCGAGGTTCTGGGGGAGCATGGACGGCATGGGGGAAGCGTCGGTCGATGAGGCGGTCAGCAGGTTTCTGGCGGGCGTCCGAGTAGGCGATCTGCGCCACGGGACGATCGCCGCGGTCGCTCGGTCCGAGGTGTCGGTGACCCTGGACGGGTTCGCCGAGCGGCCGCTCGGGGTGGTGGGCCCGCTGGATGTCTCCTGGTGTCGCCGTCGGGACGAGGCCGCGGTGGTCGGGCGGCGGGTCGCCGCCGAGGTGATCGCCGTCGAGCCGGAGAAGGGCCGGGTACGGATGTCGATGGCGGCCGCCGAGAATCCCGAACTCTGGGCGTTCCTCAAGGGACTTCGCCTCGCTGAGGTCCTGGCCGGCACGGTGGCGTCGATCGAGAGTTTCGGTGTGTTCGTGGCGCTCGACGACGGGCCCGGCCACCCGGTCTTTCCCGGCGTCGGCTTCATCACCTGTCCCGAACTGTCCTGGCGGCACTTCGATGCCGCCTCCGAGGTCGTCGAGGTCGGGCAGCGCGTCGCGTGCGAGTTCCTGCAGTTCGACACCTCGAACGGGGAGGCCCGGCTGTCGTTGCGGGCGATGGAGCCGGATCCCCTTGCACTGTTCGTCGACGGCATCGCGGTGGGGGAGAGGCTGCGCGGGAGGGTCACGAAAGTCGTCCCGTTCGGCTTCTTCGTGCGGGTGGCGGACGGGGTCGAGGGTCTTGTCCCGCTCCTCGAACCCGGTACGGCCCCGGAAGACGACGTACACGTAGGCGCCGAAGTCTCCGTCCTCGTCGCGGACTTCGATCGTGAGCGGCGCAGGCTGACCCTGGCTCTGTGACCGGGCCCGTGGACCCGCGCGGCCGTCAGGCGGTCGACGGCAGGTGGGTCGTGTAGAACCTCGTCAGTTCCGTGACCGCCTCGCCGACGGGGCCGTCCTTGTCGTACAGGTCGTTGTGGACCGCTCCCTCGATCCAGTGGAGTTCCTTCGGGCCGGTGGCCCGCTGGAACGCCTCCACGCTCATCCAGGACGTCTCCGCCTCGCGGCCGGTGATGAGGAGGAGGGGGCGCGGGGACAGCAGGGGGAGGGCGTGGAAGGCGTCGAAGAGGGCGATGCGGTCGACGCTCGACCAGGTCAGGGACTTGGCGGAGCGGGGGTGGCCGGCGCGGGGAGTGCAGTAGTACTCCCAGCCCTCGTACACGTGCGGGCCGGCCTTGCGGGCCTCCTCCTCGGTCGCCGGGAAGAGGGGGAAGGACGGAACGGGCTCGCCGTGCGCCTCCGCCGTGCGGGCCGTCGCCGCCGCGGTCAGCATGCTCTGGAAGACCGCCGGGTCCTGCGTGCCGTCCGCGCCCAGGCGGAACTGGCGGGCGATGTCGACGGCGCTCACCGTGGCGACCGCCCGGACGCGCCGGTCGGTCGCGGCGGCCGTCAGGGCGTAGCCGCCCGAGGCGCAGATGCCCAGGACGCCGATGCGGTCGGGGTCGACGTCGGCGCGGGTGGTGAGGTGGGAGACCGCGGCCTTGAGGTCCTCGACCCGCTGGGCCGGGTCCTCCAGGCCGCGCGGCTCGCCCTCGCTCTCGCCCTGGTGTGCCGCGTCGAAGGCCAGGGTGAGAAAGCCGTGCTCGGCCAGCCGGCGTGCGTACAGGCCCGCCGCCTGTTCCTTCACCCCGCTGCCGGGGTGACCCACGACGATCGCCGGGAGCGGGGTGGGAGCGGCGTGGTCAGGGGTGTAGAGGTGGGCTGCGATCTTCAGGCCCGCGCTGAGGAAGGTGACGTCCGTTCGCATGGGATGTCCTGCGCTTTCGGTCGGGTCGGGACGGTGTGTTCGTGATCCACCGTCGCGCCGGCCCGCACCCCGGTGCCAGGGACGACCCTGCCTATGCAGACCAGTACCAGGCACACGGGACGGGACGCGCGGACACTGGAGACATGGTCGACAACCCCGGCAACGAACTCGGTGCCTTCCTGCGCTCCCGTCGTGCCGCCCTCGATCCGCACGAGGCCGGGATGCCCGACGACGGGCGGCTGCGCCGGGTGCCCGGGCTGCGGCGCGAGGAGCTGGCCCAGCTCGCGCACGTCAGTGTCGACTACGTCGTACGGCTGGAGCAGGGACGTACCCGGCGGGTCTCGCGGCCGGTGCTCGACGCGCTCGCCGCGGCCCTGCGACTGGCGCCGGACGAACGGGACTACCTGTTCGCCGTCGCGGACGTCACCGACGCCTCCGCCTCCGGTCCCGCGCGGCGACGGGCCGTGCGTACGGAAGTGGCGCCCCGGCTGCGCCAGTTGCTGGACACCATGCCCGACGTACCCGCGATGATCCTGAGCCGGCGGATGGACGTACTGGCCTGGAACCGCGGGGCCGCCGCCCTGTTGACCGACTTCGGTGAACTGCCCCTGACCGAGCGCAATCTGATCCGGCTGACCTTCCTCGACGACGACTTCCGGGCCCTGTACGGGGACTGGCCGCGGGCCGCCCGTGAGTGCGTCGCCGTGCTGCGCATGGAGGCCGGACGCACACCGCAGGACCCCGCGCTGGCCGCGCTGGTCGGTGAACTCGGCGTCCGTGACCCGGACTTCCGCGTCTGGTGGGCCAGCCACCAGGTGCGCGGGCCGCGTCAACTCACCAAGGTCTACCGCCACCCCGTGGCCGGCACCCTCACCCTCGACGTCCAGCAGTTCTCCGTCGACACCCATCCCGACCAGCAACTGGTCGCCTACACGGCGGAACCCGGCTCGCCGTCCTACGAGGCCCTGCGCTTCCTGTTGCAGTGGTCCTCGGCGCGCACCGACACCAAATCGTGAGCGGGCCGACCGGCCGACGAGCGCATCCGTAGCGGGGGCCAATGCGTCTAGCTCGGTATGGACCTGGACAAGTTCCCCGCAGAACGGCCCGCGCGGCAGACGCCCGAGGGGTGTCTCGTCGTGGCGATACGCCTGCCCGTGCGGATCATCGCGCTGGTGCTGATCGTGCCGGCGCGGATGGTGTGGGACGCGCTCGTCGTCGCCTGGCGGTTCCTGACGGACACCGTGTTCCGGCCGGTGGGACGGGCACTGGAGTGGCTCGCGCGAGCCGTCTTCGTCTGGCCCTTCGTGGCGCTGTGGCGGTACGGGATGGTGCCCCTGGGGACGGCGCTGGGGTGGTTGTTCGGCGTACTCGTCGTCGCGCCGGCGACGCTTGTGTGGGACGCGCTCGTCGTCGCCTGGCGGTTCCTGGCCGACAGGGTGTTCCCGCCGGTGGGGCGGGCGTTGGCGTGGCTGGCGCGGGCCGTCTTCGTCTGGCCGTTCGTGGGGCTGTGGCGGTACGGGGTGGTGCCTCTGGGGAAGGCGCTGGGCTGGCTGTTCGGTGTGCTCGTGGTGGTGCCCCTCACGTGGCTGTACGAGTACGTGCTGACGCCGGTGGGGCACGGCCTCGCCTGGCTGACGCGGAGCTTCGGGGCCGGGCTGATGTGGTTCTACGCGCGCGTGCTCACGCCTGTCGGGCACGGTGTGCTGTGGGTCGCGCGGGGCGTGGTGTGGGTGGTCACGCCGCTCGGGCGGGCGGTGGTGTGGTGCGCCAAGGGGCTCGCGTGGCTCGCGAGCACGATCGTCACCGGGATAGTCCGCGGGATCGGCATCGCGCTGTCGGCGATCGGCGTCGGGCTGTACTGGATCGCGCGCGTGCTGTTCGTGCTGCCCGCACTCGCCCTCTGGCAGTGGGTGCTCGTGCCCGTCGGGCACCTGCTGGCCGTCGTCGGGCGCGAGGTGGCGGACGCGGTCGGGCACGGGTGGCGGGTCGCGTCCCGGATCTCGCTCGCCGTCGGACGGTTCCTCGGCACCCTCTTCCGGTGGATCTTCGTCGAGCCCGTGCGGTGGGTTTACCAGACCGTGCTGACACCGGTCGGGCACGTCGTCCGGGACGCCGTGGTGCGGCCCGTGGCCGAGGTCGCGCGCACGGTGGGCCGGGCGAGCAGGGAGGCGCTGACGGCCGCCCGCGAGTCGGTGCGGCAGGCGCGGGCCGACTTCCGGCGGATGCTCTTCGGGGAGCCCGCGCCCGTCGAGATCGTCGGCGCCCGGGAACCGTCGGCGCCCGAGACACGTACTCTAGGTAGCAGTACGACCGCACTCACGAAGGACTGAACGACACTGGGCAAGCGACAGCCCGAAGGCCCGCCTCCCGCACCCGCGGTGCAGCGCATCCGACTGCGCTACACCAAGCGCGGCCGCCTCCGGTTCACCAGCCATCGTGACTTCCAGCGCGCCTTCGAGCGTGCGTTGCGCCGTGCCGAGGTGCCGATGGCCTACTCGGCGGGGTTCACGCCGCATCCGAAGGTGTCGTACGCCAATGCCGCACCCACCGGCACGGGCAGTGAGGCGGAGTACCTGGAGATCGCGCTCACCGCGGCGCGCGATCCGGAGAAACTGAGAGCGCTGCTGGACGAGTCGATGCCCACCGGGCTCGATGTCGTGGACGCGGTCGAGGCCCGGACCTCCGGGCTCGCGGACCGGCTCACGGCTTCCGTGTGGGAGCTGCGGCTGGACGGCGTGGATCCGGCGGAGGCCGAGCGGGCCGTCGTCGCGTTCAACGCCGCCGGTGCGGTCGAGGTCCAGCGCATGACCAAGAACGGCGTTCGAACCTTCGACGCGCGCTCCGCGGTCGTACACTTGGAAACGCACAGTTCGCAGGCTGATAGGCCGACGGACCAGCCCTGTGCGATACTGCGGCTGGTTGTTCGGCACGTGACGCCTGCCGTACGACCCGACGACGTCCTGTCCGGTCTCCGCGCCGTGGCCGACCTGGCGCCGCCGGTCCCCGCAGCGGTGACCAGGCTGGCGCAGGGGCTGCTCGATGAAGAGACCGGCACGGTGACCGACCCGCTCGCGCCCGACCGCGAGGCTGCGACGGCTGTATCCACGGCCGATCCCGCTGCCGCCGCGAAGGCGCCGGTGTAAGGAAGGTCCCGCGAAGGACGGACGTCGTAGCGCCGCCCTCGTACTCGGGAGCCACCTGGGTCGGGCAGTGCACTGACCACAAGACTTTCGCCAGGCCGTACGCAACATGGCGTGCGGAACCGGCGAGACAGGACACTAGAGAGTTCCCGTGCGGCGCCCGCGCCCCGGACGGCGGCACCGCGCATCGCGCGAGCCGCGGACGTCAGCGGTGGTCGATGCCATCGACACCGGACCAGGTGCGGCGCCCGGGAGCCTGACGGGAGAAACGCCCGCATGCTCGAACCGACCGAACCCACCGAGGGTTCCGAACAGAACACCCCCAGCGACACACTGCCGCCGCGTCGTCGGCGCCGTGCCGCTTCCCGACCAGCGGGTCCGCCGGTCGGCGGTGCCGCCGAGGCACCGGAAGACGTCGTCGCGCCGGCCATACCGGCCGAGGACGACGAGAAGGTCGACGAGACCCTTGAGGTAACGGCGGCCGAAGAGACCGACGAGACCGAAGAGTCGGACGAGGCCGCCGTTGCGGAAGCTGCCGTAGAGACGGAAGCCGCCGCAGCGGAAGCCGCGCCCGCCGGTCGTACCCGTCGTCGTGCGACCCGCCGGGCCTCCGCGCCCGCCGGTGCGCCCGTGACCGCCGAGGTGGCCGAGACCGTGGTGCCCGCTGTCGTCACGGAGACGGCCGAGGCCGCTGTTGTGGCGGCGCCGGAAAGCGTCGACGAGGCGGACTCCGACGAGGACGCCGCTCCGCGCCGTACCCGTCGTCGTGCCACTCGCCGGGTGTCCGCGCCCGCCGGTGCGCCGGTGGCCGCCGAGGCCGCCGAGACGGTCGTGCCCGCCACGACTGTTGCTGCGCCCGCCGTCGAGGAGGCTCCCGCAGCCGCCGAGGCCGTGGTCGAAGAGGCTCCGGACGCCGGTCGTCCCCGTCGTCGCGCCTCGCGCCGGGCCTCCGCGCCCGCCGGTGCGCCGAGCGCGGACACCGCGGCCGAGGTCATTGTCGAGGCGCCCGCCGCCTCCGCCGAGGCCGCTGCCGAAGCCCCCGCCGCCGCCTCTGCCTCCGCCGACGAGGACGCCGCTCCTCGTCGTACCCGTCGTCGCGCCACCCGCCGGGTGACCGCGCCCGCCGGTGGGCCCGCCGAGGGCGAGGTGGCCGAGTCGGTGGAGACCGCCGCCGCGCCCGCCGCCGCTCCCGTGAACGGGCGTGACGCCGAGGCCGCTGCCGTCGAGGCGTCTGCCGCCGAAGCGCCTGCCACTGCCACTGCCACTGCCCCCGCCTCCGCCGACGAGGACGGCGGCCCCCGTCGGGCCCGTCGCCGGTCCGCCCGTAAGGCCGCCGGTGGGTTCGCCGCGCCCGCGGCTGCCGCCGCCGACGCGAGCCAGGGCGACGAGGACGAGGCACCGCGCCGGCCCGCGCGACCCGCGGTCGCCGTGTTCCAGGCGCCCGTGTTCACCGAGCCCAGGTTCCAGACGCCCGAGCGTGCCGCGGCCCAGGCCGCCGCCGAGGCCGCGGACACCGACGAGGCCGACGAGATCGACGAGCAGCCCGCGGAGCGTGTGGAGCGCGTCGAGGAGACGCCCGCCGCGCCGCGCCGCCGTCGTCGTGGCCGCGGTGCCGCGTTCGCCGAGGAGACCGAGCCGCGGCCCGTCGAGCCCGTCGTCGAGGACGAGCCGGAGGAGGCCGACGAATCGGCCGAGGACGCCGTCGACGACGACGAGTCCGAGGACACCGGTTCGCGCCGGCGCCGTCGCCGGGGCGGCCGTCGCCGTCGGCGCGGTGAGCTGGCCGAGGCCGGTGGCGAGGACGACACGGACGAGTCCGACGAGCCCGCCGCCGCGCACGACACCGACCAGACCGACGAGGACGACGACGAGTCCGACGACGAGGCGCAGGGCGGCGAGTCCGGCGGCTCCAGCTCCAGCAGCCGTCGTCGCCGCCGGCGTCGCAGGCGTGCCGGTGACAGCGGCACGGACAACGAGCCCACCGAGGGCGACCCCGAGCGCACGGTCGTCAAGGTGCGCGAGCCGCGCAAGCCGTCCGAGCCGTCCGACGAGGTGCAGTCCATCAAGGGCTCCACGCGTCTGGAGGCCAAGAAGCAGCGCCGCCGCGAAGGCCGTGAGCAGGGGCGCAGGCGCGTCCCGATCATCACCGAGGCCGAGTTCCTGGCCCGCCGCGAGGCCGTCGAGCGCGTGATGGTGGTCCGCCAGTACGGCGACCGTACGCAGATCGGCGTCCTGGAGGACGGCGTGCTCGTCGAGCACTACGTCAACAAGGAGCAGGCCACCTCGTACGTCGGCAACGTCTACCTGGGCAAGGTCCAGAACGTGCTGCCGTCGATGGAGGCCGCCTTCATCGACATCGGCAAGGGCCGCAACGCCGTCCTGTACGCCGGTGAGGTCAACTTCGAGGCGCTGGGCATGGCCAACGGGCCGCGCCGCATCGAGGCCGCCCTGAAGTCCGGCCAGTCCGTGCTCGTCCAGGTGACGAAGGACCCGATCGGACACAAGGGCGCGCGTCTGACCAGCCAGGTCTCCCTCCCCGGGCGCTACCTCGTGTACGTCCCCGAGGGCTCCATGACCGGCATCAGCCGCAAGCTGCCCGACACCGAGCGGGCCCGGCTGAAGACCATCCTCAAGAAGATCGTCCCCGAGGACGCGGGCGTCATCGTGCGCACCGCCGCCGAGGGCGCGAGCGAGGACGAGCTGCGCCGCGACGTCGAGCGGCTGCAGGGTCAGTGGGAGGACATCCAGAAGAAGTCGAAGAACGGCGGCAGCTCGAACGCGCCGACGCTCCTCTACGGCGAGCCGGACATGACCGTCCGGGTCGTCCGCGACATCTTCAACGAGGACTTCACCAAGGTCGTCGTCAGCGGCGACGAGGCGTGGGACACCATCCACGGCTACGTCTCGCACGTCGCCCCCGACCTCGCCGACCGGCTGTCGAAGTGGACCTCCGAGGTCGACGTCTTCGCCACGTACCGGATCGACGAGCAGCTCGCCAAGGCCCTGGACCGCAAGGTCTGGCTGCCCAGCGGCGGTTCGCTGGTGATCGACCGGACCGAGGCGATGGTCGTCGTCGACGTCAACACCGGCAAGTTCACCGGTCAGGGCGGCAACCTCGAAGAGACCGTCACGCGCAACAACCTGGAGGCGGCCGAGGAGATCGTCCGCCAGCTGCGGCTGCGCGACCTCGGCGGCATCATCGTCATCGACTTCATCGACATGGTCCTGGAGTCCAACCGGGACCTGGTGCTGCGGCGCCTGCTCGAATGCCTGGGCCGGGACCGTACGAAGCACCAGGTCGCCGAGGTGACCTCGCTGGGGCTCGTGCAGATGACCCGCAAGCGGGTCGGACAGGGTCTGCTGGAGTCCTTCTCCGAGACCTGCGTCCACTGCAACGGGCGCGGTGTCATCGTGCACATGGAGCAGCCGAGCTCCGCCGGTGGCGGCGGCAAGCGCAAGAAGCGCGGGCGCGGCGGCGACGGGCACACCCACGAGCACGAGCACGAGTCCGCGGGCACCGTGGACACGCACGAGGAGACCGAGGCCGAGGTCGCCGCCGAGGTGGCCGAGCCGATCGCGCTCGACGGGCCCGCGTTCACGCCCGACGAGGAGCTCTACAGCAGCGTCGCCGAGGCGGAGGCCGCGGTCTTCTTGGTGGCGGTCGTCTTGGTCGCGGCCTTCTTCGCCGTGGCCTTCTTGGCCGTCTTCCGGGCCGTCTTCTCGGCC
>NZ_JBSFLV010000112.1:0-29969 GCF_053599215.1 Streptomyces sp. NPDC001002
GCGAGGAACCAGGCACCCGGGACCGCTCCCCGTAGTGGGTCAGCGGCTTGGGGGTCATCTTCATCACCCACAACCCGCACCACGCCTACATGGTCGGCGACCACTTCAGCGTGTTGCGCCTGGGCACCATGGAACTCTCCGCCGAGCGCAGCGAGATCACGCTGGAGGAGCTGACCAATCACATGGCCGGCGGCACCGAACTCGCCGCCCTCAAGCACGAGTTGTCCCAGGTCCGTGGCGTCGACGTGGAGGAACTCCCCGAGACGAGCACCCTCAAAGTCGGTGCCTCCCAGGCCGACTGACTCTCAGGCCCCGACCTTCAGGCCGACCGACCCTCACCAGCACCGGAGACATCAAGAACATGCCATCTCAGCGACCCCTGGGTGTAGCAGTCGTCGGCACCGGCAAGATGGGCGCGGATCATGTGCGCAGACTCGACGAGGTCGTCAGCGGCGCGCGCGTGGCGGCCGTCGTCGACATCGACGCGGAGCGCGCCAAGACCCTCGCGGACGCCATCGAGGGCTGCACGGCGTACACCGAACCCGTCGCGGCCATGACGGATCGGGACGTGGACGCCGTCCTCATCGCCTCCCCGGGTCCCGCCCACGAGGCGGCCCTGCTCGAAGCCCTCGACCGTGACCTGCCGGTGCTGTGCGAGAAGCCGCTCACCCCGGACGTGGCCGCCGCCCTGCGCGTCCTGGAGGCGGAGCGGAGACTCGGGCACCGGCGTATCCAGGTGGGCTTCATGCGGCGGTACGACACCGAGTACCTCAAGCTGAAGCGGCTCCTCGACGACGGGGGTCTGGGCCGGACGCTGATGCTGCACCAACGGCACCGGAACCTCTCGATGCCGCCGTGGTTCACCGAGGAGATGCTCATCAACGACTCCGTGGTGCACGAGATGGACGTGACCCGCTGGCTCCTCGACCAGGAGATCACCGCGGTCACCGTGCACAAGCCGGCCCCGACATCACATGCTCCGGCCGGTATGAGCGACCCTCAGTTCGTGCTCTTCGAGACCGAGTCGGGCGCTCTCGTCGACGTCGAGATCTTCGGCCACTGCGGCTACGGCTACCAGGTGCACGCCGAGGCGGTCTGCGAGCGGGGCACCGTCCGGATCGGCGACGAGCCCGGGCCGCGCCTGAGCGCCGAGGGCCGTTGGGGCGGGCGGATCACCCCCGACTACATCGAGCGCTTCACGGACGCCTACGACCGCGAGGTCCAGGCCTGGGTGGACGCCACCCGGCGCGGCGAGATCACCGGCCCGAGCGTCTGGGACGGCTACGCCGCCGCGGCCGTGTGCGAGGCCGGGGTGCTGTCCCAGCGGGAGGGACGGCGCGTCGAGGTCGAGCTGATCGAGCGGCCGGACTTCTACCGGTAGGGCGGGCACGGAACGGGAGGGGCGGTGCCGGTCCGGTACCGCCCCTCCCGCGTTGCCGTACATCGGATGGCAGGCGTCGATGAGCCGCATCGTGGTCAGCGCGTCGTCGACGTCGAGGGCCCCGTCATGGCACCCTCAGCCGCGTCGGCGCTTGGCCGCGGACTGCAGCTCTGCGCGCAGTAGTTCGGGGTCCCAGTCCTCGGTCACGGCTTGCCACAGGATGTCCGCCTGGGCGGGCGGGGCGAGCCCCTCCACCGGCGGGTCGAGGTCGAGGTCGGTGGGGAACGGGTAGCCCTCGGCGGTCGCCGCGACCACCCGGCGCAGCCAGTCCTGCGCGACGCCCTCGGCCTTGCGGCGCAGCAGCACCGGGAAGAGCGCGTTGGCCATCGACTCGCGGTCCACGGTCTCCATCGCGCGGCCGAAGGCCGAGGAGATCTGCAACAGGTTGGCCATGCGCCTGATGTCCGTCGAGCGGTTGGTGCCGGCCGCGTGGAAGAGCGCGGGATTGAAGAAGACCGCGTCGCCCTTCTCCAGCGGGAGTTGAACGTGGTGGCCCTCGAAGTACTCGACGAACCGCGGCAGTCGCCAGGCGAGATAGCCGGGCTCGAACTTCTGCGAGTGCGGCAGGTACAGCGTCGGGCCGGACTCGACGGGCATGTCGCAGTGGGCCACCGCGCCCTGCAGGGTCAGCACGGGGGAGAGGCGGTGGACGTGCGCCGGATAGCCGGCGGCGCGCTCCTGGGAGAGGAAGCCAAGGTGGTAGTCCCGGTGCACGTTCTGTGCCGCGCCGCCCGGGTTGACCACGTTGACCTGCGAGGTGACCTGGTAGGCGGGGCCCAGCCAGGCCTCGGCGATCAGCTCCAGGACGTCGTTGGCGTAGTAGTCGGCGAACATCTCAGGGGCCCGTACGGCCACCTTGTCCAAGGCGTTCCACACCCGGTCGTTGGCGCCGGGCGCGGCGAAGTGGTCACCGCGGGTCCCGCCGCTCGCCCGCTCCTCCTCGATCAGCGCCCGGAAGGCCTCGGAGGCCGCGTCCACGACGGCCCCGTCGGCGAAGGCGCCCTTGAGGACCACGATGCCGGGGCCGTCCAGCAGGGCCCGGATCAACTCGTCCTGCACACCGCGTCGGCCCTCCGGCGAGGCGGCCAGCGCGCGGAGCCGAGCGCTGTCGTAGAGCGGGACGTTCTGTTCGATCCGTTCGGCCGAGGGATGGTCGGCGGGGTCGGTGTCCCGCTCCACGAGGGTGCGGAACGCGTCGAGATCGCAGTCCGCCTCGGTCAGCCAAGTCCGCGGTCCCGCAGCGATGGGAGACATCCCGGTCCTTTCGCAGTCCGTGTATTTCTGCCAGTCTTGATACTCCAAACCCATCATTCAATGCCTACCGGCGCATCAAAACTCCATCATCGGTCTTTAGGATCACTCATGCGACACCGCTACCCGATCAGGGAAATCGCTCGTCAGGCCGGACTGAGTACGGCCACGGTCGACCGCGTCCTCAATCAGCGGGGCAACGTCACGGAGAGCACCATCAGGGAGGTGCAGGAAGCCATCAAGGACCTGGACCGCCAGCAGAGCCAGGTCCGGCTCGGCGGCCGCAGCTTCATGATGGACATCGTGATGCAGACCCCGGAGCGGTTTTCCACCGCGGTCCGGGACGCCCTCGAAGCCGAGCTGCCCTCTCTGCATCCCGCGCTCGTGCGCTCACGCTTCCACTTCCGCGAGACCTGCGCGCCCGGGGAACTCGTCGCGACCCTCGACAAGATCGCGAGGCGCGGTACCCAGGGCGTGATCCTCAAGGCCCCCGACGAGCCGGAGATCTCCGCCGCGGTGGGCCGGCTGGTCACGGCAGGCATCCCCGTGGTCACGCTGGTGACCGACCTGCCCCACAGCGCCCGCCTGGCGTACGTCGGCATCGACAACCGCGCGGCCGGTGCCACCGCCGCCTACCTCCTCGGTCAGTGGCTCGGCAAGCGGCCCGGCAACGTGCTCACCACCATCAGCCGCGGCTCCTTCCGCGGCGAGGAGGAGCGCGAGATGGGCTTCCGCAGCGCGATGCGGCTCGCCGACCCGAGGCGGGCCCTGGTGGAGGTCACCGACAGCGACGGCCTGGACGCCACCCAGCACGATCTCGTCCTCGCGGCACTCAAGCGGGACGACGACATCCTCGCCGTGTACTCCGCGGGCGGCGGCAACCTCGCCACCCTCGACGCCTTCGACGCGCTCGGCCGGGAGTGCGCGGTCTTCATCGCCCACGACCTCGACCACGACAACACCCGCCTGCTGCGCGAGCGCCGGCTGTCCGCGGTCCTCCACCACGACCTGCGCCAGGACATGCGCCGCGCCTGCCAGATCATCATGCGCGCCCACAAGGCACTCCCCGACGACGGCCCGTCCCTGCCCTCGGCGATCCAGGTGGTCACGCCGTTCAACATGCCACCGGACGCGCCGTCGGTACCGGTCGTCGACTGAGCGACCGCGTGTCCGACCGGCCGAAGCCCCCGCACCGAAGTCGGTGCGGGGGCCCGGGAGTTGAGCTGCGCGTCGGTGGCCTCAGGCCGTGGTGCTCTGCCTGCGGCGCAGGGTGAGGTAGGTGCCCGTCGCGCCGGCGGCCAGCAGGCCGCCCACGCCGAGGCCGACCGGGAGCGCGGGGAAGCCCGAAGTGTCCGTGGACACGGCGGTGTTCTGGAAGGCCGGGCCCGGGGTGATGCTGGTGGAGACCGGGGCGACGTGGTGGATGGGTCGGACCGACTTGACCGAGCCGTTCGAATTCAGCAGCACCTGCTTGCCGTTGGGGTGCCGGAAGTCGAACATGCCGGTCAGTGAACCGGCCGTGGCGTCGAAGGAGTGGTCGCCGATGCGGCCGGTGTGCCAGTTGTCCTCGACGAAGCGGATGATCGACGCCTGGTTGGTGAGGGTGTGGTCGACCTTGTTCACCTTGCTGTACGGGGAGACGATCAGCAGCGGCTGACGGGTGCCCGGGCCGCAGCGGTCCGCGTAACCGCCGGACGCCTTGGGCGCCTTCTGGCAGGCGGGGCTGTCGGTGGCCTTGCCGTTGGAGCCGACCGAGGTGTCCTTGGAGCCGTTGCGCGGGGTGATCGTGGCGTGGTCGTACCAGCCGTCGGAGTCGTCGTAGGCGATGACGATCGCGGTCGAACTCCACTGCGGCGAGCTCTGGATCGCGTTGATCTCGTTGACCAGGAAGTGCTGTTCGTCGGTCGGGTCGGAGTAGCCCGCGTGACCGTCCTGGTACTCACCGGCCTTCAGGAAGCTGACCGACGGGAGCTTGCCCGCCTTCACGGCGGCGGAGAAGTCGGTGAGGTCGTAGTTGTGGTTGGCCTGACCGCTGTGGCCGATCTCGTCGACGCTCTTCGGCGGCAAGTGGTGGGGATTCGAGGTCGACTTGTAGTACTCGAACGGGTTGTGGTGCGGGCTGTAGTCCAGCGCGGAGGCGCCGCCGATGTTGGCGTGCGCGGTGTCGCACTTGGCGTAGTCGCCCTGCTTGCCGTCCCAGCCGGTGGACGGGCGGAAGCCGCCCTGGAACCAACCCCAGCTGACCTTCTTGGAGTTGAGCAGGTCACCGATGTTCTTGCCCTGCATCGACGCGAGCGCGCTGGTGCTGGTGTGGTCCTTGTCGGAGCAGTCGTCGTAGGCCGGGTCCGGGTCGTTGATGACCGTGCCGACACCCTTGGCGTTCGGCGACTGCACCGCGTACGAGTCGGGCGTCGAGGTCTGCTTGGGGTGCTCGGTGCCGGAGGCCGCGTCCGTGGAGATCACGCCGTGCGTCTGACCGGAGACCAGGTTGAGCGCGCCGGGGGTGGAGGGGCCGTAGACCGAGCTGTACGACTTGTCGTTGAGGGCGTACTGCTGGGCGTAGTTCCACAGGCCGGTGACGGTGTTGCCGTCGTAGTAGTCCATCACCAGGCCGGGCTCGCCGAAGAGCCCGCCGCTGCACTTGTCGACCTCGGTGTTCTGCACGTACTGGTCGGCCTTGCCGCCGTTGGCGGCGTACTGCTCGGGCCCGTAGGAATGGTTCTGGTCGCAGGTCAGGGCCTGCGCCGGGGTGAGCCGCTTGGGCAGGTACTGGTTCGGGTTCTTCTTCAACAGCCCGGCGTGCGCAAGGGTGTTGATGTTCTTGGGGGTCTTCTTCGACGCCGTGAACTTGGTGCCGTCGGTGTTCGCGGCTTTCGGGTACGTCGCGAAGTAGTGGTCGAAGGAGATGTTCTCGTCGAACAGCACGACCACGTGCTTGATCGGCGTCGCCGTCGACGAGGTGCTGTGGTGGCCGGCGGGCGCCGCCGCCCAGACCGGCGAACTGCTGCCCAGGACGGTGAGTGCCGCGGCGCCCGTGAGCGCCCCCAGGCTTCGTATCGCTGCTCTTCCCCTGCTGCTCATGGTCGTTCACCCTCCGGGCGGATCGCTGGTGCGCCGTACGATCCGGGATGCTCCGCCTGCCGGGCGGCCCTTCGACGGAAGGCCGGTGGCGGGTGGATGAACACCGGGTCAGGGAAGCCAGGCCAAAGATTGACCCGGTATTGACCCATAAGGCAGCGGAGTTGTCCGGACAGGTTCAGGCGAGCAGGTCACGCCCGTACCAGTCGGCCGCATCCCGTACGCCGGGCAGGGTAAAGAAGTAGCCGCCCCCGAACGGGGAGATGTAGTCGGTGAGGGGCTCCCCGGCCAGCCGGTGCTGCACGGTCTCGAACTGGCGGACCGGGTCCTGCTGGTAGCAGGAGAACAGCAGGCCCATGTCGAGGTTGCCGTTGCCGTCCACGCCCAGGTCGTAGTTGTAGGCGCGGCGCAGGATCCGCTGCTCGGCGGTCGCGGTGGTACGGGGGTTGGCGAGCCGTATGTGCGCGTCGAGCGGGATGACGGCACCCTGGGGGTCGTCGGCGTACCGGGGTGTGTCCAGTTCGGCCTTGCCGTCGAGGGGGGCGCCCGTGTCGCGGGCGCGGCCGAACATCCGCTCCTGCTCGCTGATCGAGACGCGGTCCCAGAACTCCACCAGCATGCGGATCAGCCGGACCACCTGGTAGCTGCCGCCGACCGTCCAGTCCGGCTCGTCCGTGCCCTTGCCGACCCACACCAACCGGCCCATCTCCCGGGCGCTTTCGGTGTCCGGGTTGGCTGTGCCGTCCTTGAAGCCCAGCAGGTTGCGCGGGGTGCCGGAGGGGCGTGGTGGGCTCGTGAATCCGTCCATGCGCCACCGCACCTGCATGCCGCCACGCGTGTGCCGGGCGATGTCGCGCAGGGCGTGCAGCACGGTGTCGGTGTCGTCCGCGTGCAGTTGCAGGCTCAGATCGCCGTGGCACCACTGGGACTTGAGGTCGTCGTCAGGGAAGACCGGCATGGTCGTCAGCCGGCGCGGCTTCGACTTGCCCAGCCCGAACCGGTCGTCGAAGAGCGAGGCCCCCACCCCGACGGTCACCGCCAGTGCCCCGGACGGGAGTTGGGAGCCCAGGATCCCGGAGTCGGCGGGCGGGCCGGTGACACCGACCGGGTCGGGGGTACCGCCGGCGGTCAGCAGGCGCGCCCGGTCGGTGAGGGTGCGCAGCAGGTCGGACAGCTCGGTCCGGTTCTCGGCGGTCACGTCGAAGGACGTGAATACGGTGCACCGGCGCGGCTTCGCGATCGCGGACTGCTGGCGGACGCCGTGGAAGGGGGCGATGGCGGACGTGTCCCCACCAGTGCCGGTGCCAGTGCCGGTCGCGGCCGTGGGCGAGGCCGCGCCGCCGGCGGCCAGTCCGGCACCCGCGAGGGCCGCACCGCGCAGGAAGCGCCGCCGCCCCACTCCGCCGGCCGGTTGGCCCGTCCTGTCGCCTGCCACTCCACCGGCCCGCTCGCCCGTCCCGTCCCCGGTCACTTCGCTCGCCCTCTCGTCCGTCCCCCTGCCTGCCCGCTCGACCCTCCCGCCGCCCGGCTCCTCGCCCGTCCTCACACCGTCCTCCGCGGATCGAACAGGGTCGCCACCGACGCAAGCCGCTCCACCAGATCGCCGAGAACCGCGTCGACGTCCTCGCGCTGCGTACGGCTCAACCGGTTCAACGGGGTCCACCCGCCACCCCGGTGGAAGCCGTCGAGCGTGGTCTGAGCTCGGTCCAACTGCCGCTCCAGCTCGGGCAGTTCGGCGTACCGGGTGGTGAGGAGCGGGTGCAGTCGGGAGAGCACCTCGCGGGTGCCGTCCAGGTTGGCGCGGGCGGTGGCGAGGTTGCTGCCGCTGCCGTAGTCGGTCCGGCCGGTCAGCTCGAACTGCACGGTGTTCTCCAGGATTTCGTGCGCCCGCAGCCCCAACTGGGCGGGATCCATGCGGGTCTGCGCCCAGCTGTCGCGCAGCGCGGTCACCGCCTTCACCAGGGCGGTCGCCGGAGCCTTCAGCGCGGTGGCCGACTGGCCGTGCCACAACCCGTACTCGACCCGGTGGAAGCCGGCGAAGTCCTTGTCGCGCACCCCGCCGGGCAGCCCCGCGTCGGTGCCGTTGATCTCCCCGTCGGCGTCACCGAACGCGTCGTACGCCGCCCCGAGTCGCTCGTATTCCAGATGCGCCGGCAGCCAGGCCGTCCGCGCCCCCGCCAGGTCGCCCCGGTCGATCGCGTCCCGCAGCTTGGTCGTCAGCCGTACGACGTCGGTCAGTCCGCCGCCGATCCACTTCTGGTAGGCGAGGGCGGGCGGGATCAGGTCGTGCTCGGTGACCGGTGCCGCCGCCGGGCCGCTGCGCCCCGTGCTGAGGTGGACCGTCGGCCCGGTGACCGCGTCGGCGTCGTCCGGCACGCATTTGAAGGCGTACGCGCCCTTGCCGAGGCGGACGGTCAGCGCGCGGGTCGTGCCGGGGCCGATGTCCTCGACCTCGCCGTACACGGCCTTGCTCGCGGGGTTCTCCAGGTACGCCTCGGCGGCGTCGGCCGAGGTGTTGTGCAGGTCGAAGACCTGGACCCCGGACGCCGGGTCGGTCCAGCCGCGACCGCAGTGACCGGCGGACACCTCGACGGTGGTGTGCCGCAGCCCGTCGTCCGCCGCACGCGCCTGATGCGGTCCGCGCCGGGCGACCAGGACGCCGGTCAGCGCGAGCACGAGGACGAGGGCGAGTGCCCCGGTCAGCCGGAGCGGAGTCACCTTGAGGCCGGAGAACGGCACCCGGACCTCCGAGGGTCGTACGTACGAGATCACCTCATGCTAGGAACCGGATCGCGTCCGAACGCTCGTCCAAAGGAATCCATGACCAAGAGTTCCCGCCCGGTTCACTCGGCTCTCACGGGCGTCCCGGCGGCACTCACGGGCGCCCCGGCAGCCGTCCGGGCGGCTCACTCCTGGCGGGTCGGGGGCTCGTCCCAGGACTCGAAGCCGGGCAGTGTGCCGGCCGGCACGGCCAGGGACAGGGTGGTGGAGTCGGTGTCCACCGCGGGCTCGGGCACTCCGTGGATGATCGTCCGGGGCAGCATGACCAGCGCGGTCGTGCCGGTCCCGGTCCCGGTCGCGGCCGGGCGCAGCTGGGCGCGGATGCCGTGCCGGTCGGCCAGCCGGCCGACCACGAACAGACCCATGCGCTGGGAGATCGACACGCCCACGGTGGGCGGATTGGCCAGACCGTGGTTGAGCTCCGCCAGCTCCGCCGGGGGCAGACCGATGCCCTCGTCGTGGATCTCGACCATGGTCATGCCGTCCGGCAGCCCGGCCGCGGTGACGCGGACCTTCGAGTTGGGAGAGGAGAAGATCGTCGCGTTCTCCAGGAGCTCGGCGAGCAGATGCACGAGGTCGGTCACCGCGGGGCCGTTGATCTCCGTCTCCGGGACCCCCGACACCTCGATCCGCTCGTACTGCTCGACCTCCGCGGTCGCCGCCCGGATGACGTCGACCAGCGGGAGGGGGCGGTCCCACTGCTGGGTGGGTTCCTCGCCGCCGAGCACGAGGAGGTTCTCGCCGTTGCGGCGCACCCGGGTGGCGACATGGTCCAGCTTGAAGAGACTGGCCAGCTGGTCCGGGTCGGCCTCCTTGCCCTCCAGGTCGGTGATCAGGGCGAGCTGACGCTCGATCAGGGACTGGTTGCGGCGGGCCAGGTTGGTGAAGATCGTGTTGAAGTTGCCCCGGACGATGGCCTGTTGGGCGCCGATCCGGACGGCCTCGCGGTGGACGTGGTCGAAGGCGCGGGCCACCTCGCCGATCTCGTCCCGGGTGGTGATGGGAATGGGCTCGACCTGCCGGTCGACGGTCTCGGGGACGCTGCGGGTGAGCCGGTCGAGCGTGGCCGGCAGCCGCTGCTCGGCGATCTCGTGGGCCGCGGCGCTGAGTTGCCGCATGCTCCGGCTCATCGACCGAGCCACCCAGGAGGCGAGGAGCAGGGCCACCAGGATCGACACCAGCACGAGTACGGCGTTGGTGATCGCGTCGTTCCGCGCGTCGTCGGCGATGTCCTGGGCGTCGGCCAGGGCGGTGTCGCTCAGGTTGACCTCGATGCTGCGGTAGGCGTCGAAACCGAGGGTGGAGGCGGCGAAGAAGGACTCGGGCGTGATGCCCCGCGCGGCCAGCGAGGCGGCCGAACTGCCCGACCCGATCGCGCTGTTCATCTCCGCCAGAGTCGGCGGCTCGACGAATGTCTCCCCGGCCGCCTTGGCCTTCTGCGCGGCCTGGGCGGTCTGTGCCCTCCCGCGCTCCTCGGCGGCGGCCAGCGCCGCGCGCAGCCGGGTCATGTCGTCGGCGGTACCGGCACCGGCGTACTCCTGGAGCGCGACCTGTTCGAGATAGACGTAGGAGTTGAACGAGCCGAGCTGGGCCTGCAGTTCGCCCGGGGCGAGGGTGCTGCGGTCCTCCACGAGGAGGTGGACGCCGATGGAACGGATCAGGGACTCGGCGGCCTGCGTGAGGGACATGGCGTAGAGGGTGCGGCCGAAGCTCGCCTGGTTGCTGCTGCCGAAGCCCAGTTCGTTGGAGATCTCCATGAGGGGGTGCTGGAGGGCGTGGTAACTCTCCTCGGTCCGCACGCCCTTGAGCTGGGAGGTGAAGGCCTGCGCGCGCACGGTCGGGAGCAACTGTTCTCCGGCGCGCACCAGTTGGACCCGGCGCAGCAGCCCCGGGGTCTTCGGCATACGGGCCACCGCCCGGTCGAACGCCACCGCGTCCGCGTCGGTGATCCGGCGGGCCTGCGCGACCGTGCTCGACGTCCTGTCGCCGTTCAGCAGCGGAGCGACCGAGACGTCCCGCTCGTTGATCGCGTCGCTCGCGTACTTGTTGGCCGCCTGGACCAACTCGGCCACCCGGACGGCGTCGTCGGCCGCCTGCCAGGTGTCCACCGAGTTCCGCACCCGCAGGCCGCCCAGCACGAGGGCGACGAGCACCGGGACGAGCAGGATGGCGTGCAACTTCTGTGCCACGCGCCAGTTGCGGACGAAGAGCGGTCGGCGGGCGGGGCGTGAGGTCGTGGGCAAGGTGGTCCTATCGGGTGCAGGATCGCCGGTGCGAGAGGTGCGAGAGGTGCGAGAGCGGGCGGTCGGTGCTAGAGGGTGCCGTCGGTGCGAGTCGATGTAGGGCCCGCGCCGCGCGCACGAGTCTGAGCGATTTCTAGCACCGGGGGATCGTTTCTGAACGCGCTTTCTACGAAGTGAGGCGCCCGGCACAGGGTCAGGACCAGGTCCATACCTGGTTGACGCTGCCCGCGCAGGCCCAGCCCTGGACCGGTTGGCCGTCCCTGCCGGAGGAGGCGGCCACCGCGTCCAGACAGGAGCCGCCCGTCGCGGTGACGAGCGTGTGGCCGCCGCCGAGCCGCCACCTCTGCGCGCTCTGTCCGTCGCAGGTCCGGGCCCGGACCTTCTGCCCGTTGCTGCCGACCGCGCCGGCGTCCGCGTCCAGACACAGATGCGTGCTCCGATTGACGACGATGTACGTGGAGGCCTGGCCAGGCAGGCGGTACAGCGCCCACCTCTGCGTGGCCGCACCCTTGCACCCCCACACCTGGACACTCCCTCCGCGGACATCCAGACAGCGGGCGACATCAACGGTGTTGACGCTCTCCGTCACCGTCACGGCACCGCTCCTGACGGGCCCACGCGCCCCGGCGTACAGCAGCCTCTTGGTCTCCGTACCGACCTTCCCGTCCGCCATGAGACCCGCCTCGCGCTGGAAGGCCCGGACCGCGGCGACGGTCGACGCGCCGAACCGCCCGTCGACCGTGACGTACAGCCCGTAGCCGTTGAGGAGGGTCTGGAGGGTCTTGACGCAGTCGCCCCGGCCGCCCGACACGATCTCGGAGAGACACGCGGCGGCGCGGATGTCCCGCGGCCCGGACTTCGGGGAAGGCACCACGGTCGGTGACTCGTCCGTCGCCTGGTCGGCCTTCTCCTCCGTCGCCGACGGAGCGGTCGTGGGCGCACTCGGCGAACCGGCGGACGGCGCGGCCGACTTGTCCGCCGCGGCCGACGAGGTGTCAGGGCCGGGGTCGGCCGCCGCCGACGGGCTGCCGCCCTGCTGGAGCAGCGCGGCGGCGGTTCCCCCGGCGACCAGGACGGTTGCCGCCACGGCGCCCACCATCAACTTCCGGCGTTTTCCGGGGGCGTTGGAGGTCTTGGGCGCAGCGTCGGCCTCCGGTGCGAACGGCGCGGCCGGGGGAGGCGCGGATGCCGAGGCAGCGGCGGGCTGTCTCTCCCGCAGGTGCGGCCGTTTCGGCGTGGACCGGGGAGGTCTGCCGTCCGGAGCGGGTAACTGATGGCTGATGGCGGTCCGGAACACCATCTCCGGTGTCGGTCGCCGCTCGGGATCCTTGTCCAGGCAGGTGCGGATGAACGCGGCCAACTCCGCGTCCACGGCCGCGACTTTGGCGAGGACCTTCTCCCGTGGCTCCTCGAAAGCCACCCGGTGCAGGATGTCCACGCCCGAACCGTCGCCGAACGGCGCCTTCCCGGTGACCGCGAACGTGAGCGCGGAGGCCAGCGAGAAGACATCGGCGGCAGCGGTCACCTCCTGGCCCCTGACCTGCTCAGGGGACATGAAGGCGGGGGTGCCGACGTTCTGCCCGGTGGCGGTGATCGAGGTGCCGTCGGTGGCCTGGACGACGCCGAAGTCGATGACGCGGGCGCCGTCTGCCCCGAGGATCACGTTGGACGGCTTGAGGTCACGGTGGACGATGCCCGCGCGCCATATCGCCTCGACCGCACGGCCCAGGTCGGCGAAGAGCCGCCAGGCCGCCGCCGCGTCG
This sequence comes from Streptomyces sp. NPDC001002, assembly GCF_053599215.1. Lineage (NCBI taxonomy): Bacteria > Bacillati > Actinomycetota > Actinomycetes > Kitasatosporales > Streptomycetaceae > Streptomyces > Streptomyces sp. NPDC001002. The sequence continues at coordinate 12,558 of NZ_JBSFLV010000112.1, forward strand.
ATCGGCCCGCGCGCCTCGATGGCCTGCGCGAGCGTGGGCCCGGGCACGAACTCGGTGGCGACCCAGACGAGGTCCTCGTCGACGCCACTGCCCAACAGCCGCACGATGTGCGCCCCTTGGACCCGGCCGAGCGAGCCGACCTCGCGCTCGAAACGCTTCCGGAACAGCGGGTCCTCGGCGTACTCGGGCCGGATCACCTTGACGGCGACCGGGCCGCCGCCCGCGGTGTTTTGGCCCAGATAGACCCGGCCCATGCCGCCGCTGCCGAGCACGGACACCAGTTGATAGGGGCCGACCCGCCGGGGATCGTTCTTCCGCAGCGGGATCACGGGCGGCGGCTCCATGCCGGCCGCCGCATAGGCCAACTTCTCCGACCGGCTGCGGTCTTGGTCTGGCATGGGGTTCCTGGTCTCTCGCGTGACGCGTGTGACGGCGAGAGTAGCGCAGAAAATGGGTATCAACTGCACTTATGATAAGGGTCAGTTGATGGGTCCCCGGCATCGGTCCGCACCGACGCCGGGACCCGGGACCCTACGAGAACCGCGCCTACTCGGCGTCGCGCGGCCTGTCCTCCTTGGTGCCGTCGCCGTCCGCCTCCGGCGTGCGCAGGTAACCCTGCAGCTCCAGCAGCCCGTTGGCGGGGCGGCCCTCGGAGTTCTGTCCGTTGAGGTTCTGGCGGACCGAGTCCAGGATCGTCAGACCCTGCGCGACCAGACCGGCCGCGATCTCGCCGAGGCCGTCCGCGCCGTTGAGGACGTTGACGTTGGCGCCGGCCAGACCGCCCGCCGCCTCCTTCACGATCTGCGGGAGCTGGTCGATCAGCATCCGGTCGAGCGCGACCCGGTCGTACGAGGAGGCGGCCTCGGCCTGGATCTTCATGCGCTCCGCCTCGGCGATGGCGAGCAGCTTGATCCGCTGGGCCTCTGCCTCGGCCGGCTTCACGATCTCGGCGACCAACTGCTGCTGACGCAACTGGGCCTGGCGCTGGGCCAGTTCGGTCTGCGCGGCCAGCACCTCCTGCTGGGCGTGCGCCTGCGCCAGCGGACCGGCCTGGGCGGCCTGCGCCTGCGCGCGGTCCACCTCGGCCGAGTACTCCGCCTTGACGATCGCGGTCTGCCGGGCGTACTCGGCCTGGTTGCGGGCCGCGACCTGCTCCGCCTCGACCGAGGCCTGCGTGGCCTGGGCCTGCGCGATCTGCGCCTGGCGCTGGATGGCGGCCTTGTGCGGCGCGGACATCGCGTCGATGTACCCGGTGGCGCCGTCGTCGATCGACTGGATCTGGAGCGAGTCGACGATGAGCCCGATCTTCGCCATCTCGACCTTCGAGGTGTCCAGGACCTCCGCGGCGAGCTTCTGCCGCTCGGTGACGATCTCCTCGACCGTCATCGAGCCGATGATGGAACGCAGGTGACCGGCGAAGATCCGGCCGGTCAGCACCGACATCTGGTCCTGGTCGGACAGGAAGCGCTGGCCCGCGTTGATGATGCTCTCGGTGTCGTTGCCGACCTTGAACGCGATCACGGCGCGGACGTGCAGCGCGATGCCCTGCCTGGTCACACAGGTCTCGGTGACCTCGGCCTCGCACATCGACAGCGTGAGGAAGCGAGTCTTGCGGAAGACCGGCAGCACGAACTTCCCGTGCCCCGTGACCACCCGGAACGGCGCGCCCCCCAGACCCCGTCGCCCGCCCGAGATCAACATCGCCTCGTCGGGGGCGGGAACGCGGTAACCGAACATGTTGTACTCCTCAACCTGCGCCGTCGGCGTCGCCGTCCAGCGCGTCCAGTGGATCGACCCACTCGATGACCTCGACCTCGCGACAACCGCGGGACTCGACCACGAGCACGGTGGCCCCCTTCGGAAGGGGCTGGGAGGACCAGGCGAGGAAGGTCTCGGAGCCGCCCCTGACCCGCACCAGGATCTCGCCGGGCCCCGCGGCTCCGCGCGTGGGGAGGAGCAGTTCCCCGGTACAGCCGATCACGGCCTCGTCCTGCGGCATCGCCGGCGGCCTCCCCTCGTTCTGGCCCTTGACCTCCGACGATAGTCCTCTCCGGGCCGGTGGCCTACGCTCCGGTAGGTTCGGCCGTGGTGGACGTCGGCCGCATGCCTCGCCAGGGGCTGGCGGCGGTCTCCCGAGCGGGCTGTGGCTTACTGGATCCATGCGCGACCACAGCGAGGCCCGACCGACGACTTCCGCGACGTCACCGGCCGTGCCACCGGCGAATCCCGCGACGGCACCGGCGATTCCGGCCACGCCACCGGCTGGGCGTCCGACGACCCCCACCGCACCACCGGCCGGTTTCCCGCTCGGCGCCGCCACCACGATCGCGGAGCTTGAGCGCGACCCGCACCCGCGCCTCGCCCTGCTGCGCGAGCACGAACCGGTCTCCTGGATACCGGAGTTGGGCGGCTGGACGGTCACCCGCCGGGACCTGGCGATGCGCGTGATGCGTGACCCGGTCACCTTCACCGTGGACGACCCCCGCTTCTCCACCGCCCAGGTCGTCGGACCGAGCATGCTCTCGCTCGACGGCCCCGCGCACAAACGGCACCGGGAGCCCTTCACCGACCCCTTCCGGGTCCGGGACGTGCACACCCGCTTCAACGAGTTCGTCGAGCGGGAGAGCGGCCGGCTCGTCGACGCGATCAGGCCCCGGGGCAGCGCCGAACTCCGCCGCGAGGTGGCCGGACCGCTCGCCGTCGCCGTCGTCGCCGAGTCCCTCGGCCTGCTCGGCGCGGACCCCAAAGAGGTCCTGACCTGGTACGACGCCATGGTGGGCGCGGTCTCCGACCTCACCGTGGGCGAGCCCGCCGACCCTGCGGCCGGTGCCGCCTTCGCCCAGCTGGAGGCCAGCGTCGGGGCCACGGTCGCCGCCCGCAACGAGGGCTCCGTACTGGTCGAGGCTGCCCGCGACGGGCGCCTGGAGCTGCCGGAGGTGGCCTCCAACGCGGCGGTGCTCATGTTCGGCGGGATCGAGACCACCGAGGGCATGATCACCAACGCCGTGCTGCACCTCTTGCGCGACCCGGCCCAACTCGCCCTTGTGCAAGCCGATCCCGAGCTCATCGATGCGGCCGTCGAGGAGTCGCTGCGCCTGGAACCCGCGGCGGCCGTGGTGGACCGCTACGCCACGGCCGACGTCGAACTCGGCGGCGCCCATATTCGTCGCGGCGACCTCGTCAGCGTCTCCATCGCCGGCGCCAACCGGGACCCGGCCGTCTTCACCGACCCCGACCGCTTCGATCTGCGGCGCGACAACGCCCGCCTCCAGCTCGCCTTCGCCCACGGGCCGCACTTCTGCCTCGGCGCGCATCTGGCCCGCCTGGAGACCAGGGTCTGCCTGCGCCACCTCCTGGACCGCCTGCCCGACCTGCACCTGGACCCGTCGGCCCCGGCCGAGGCGCGCGGCCTGGTCTTCCGCAAGCCGCAGGAGCTGCGGGTGCGGTGGACCGCGTAGACGTATGACGGTGCCGTCGGTCGCCGACGGAACGCACCCGGCCGATTCCCGGAACCGTGTGATTGACTGACCGCCGTGCTGCACGAGTCGGTCTTCCGTACCGAGGAACTGCCGGTCGGCGACCGGTTCGAGGCGTGGACCGAGCGGCTGGGCCGCACCCACGCGCCCATGGAGCTGGACAGCGACCGCGCGGCCGACTATCGCGGACACCAGCGCCTGATCGGCCTCGGCGACGTCACGATCTGGCCCGCCGCCTTCGACCAGCTCGTCTTCCGCCGCACCCCGAAGCTGGTGCGCCGGTCCGACCCCGAGGTCTACCACCTCTCACTGCTGCGCCGCGGGACAGGAGCGGCCAGTTGGGGCCGGGAGCACACCGCCTACGAGGTCGGCGACATCCACACCAACTGCTCGTCCCGCGCGTACGAGATAGCCACCGGCTCCGAACCGGTCAGCATCGTCGGCATCGAAGTCCCGCGCACACTCGTGGCGTTGCCCGGGAGCAGCGCGGACCGGGTGATCGGCTCGCGCATCTCGGGCCGGGAGGGGCTGGGCGCGCTACTGGCCCAGTTCCTCGGCCAGTTGGCCGCGGACACGAATCCCTACGCGCCCTCGGACGCACCGCGCCTCGGCAACGTTGTCGTCGATCTGGTCACCGCGCTCTTCGCCCACGCCCTGGACGCGGAGAGCCAGTTGGCGCCGGAGACACACAGTCGCGCCCTGACCCTGCGGATCAAGGACTTCATCCGGCGCCATCTCGACGACCCGGACCTCACGCCCGCCCGGGTGGCCGCCGCGCACCACATCTCGCGCAGCTATCTGTACCGCCTCTTCCAGGCCGAGGACCTCGCCGTGTCCTCGTACATCCGCGACCGGCGCCTGGCCGGTGCCCGCCGCGACCTCGCCGATCCGGCGCTTGGCGGGCTGCCGGTGCACGCGGTGGCGGCCCGCTGGGGCTTCCCGCGGGCCGCCGAGTTCAGCCGTGCCTTCCGTACCGCCTACGGCGTCACGCCGGGCGCCTTCCGTGAACAGACGCGGAGCCAGGAGGAATTCGCGAGCGGCGACAGTGGACTCGGTGCCAACTAGATGTGGACGGTGTGCCAACGACAGGCGGGCCGGTGCCCGCGCATGCTGGTGATCACCGCGATGCACGTACGCGGGACCGGGAACGTGCCAGGACCGTGGGGGAGTCCTGGCACATCCCGCCCCGGGCCGTGATCCCGGCCTCGTCAGCCGGACAGCCCCGTCACGCGGGCGCGCAGAGCCGAACCATTGCGGGCGTACTCCTCCCGGAGCCGGTCGAGTTCCGGGACGAGTTCACCGGCGGCGGGGCCGAAGAACTCCTCGGAGTCGGTGAGTTCGGTGACGCCGTCCGGCCGAGGGGTGAGCACGAACGAGTGCCTGCCAAGGAGCGTGTCGAGCGACCCGCCCTCCCAGACCAGCCGATGCGGGGCCCGCGCCTCGACGATCCGCAGAGTGACGTCCTGCTCGGCGGTGTCGCCGCGCGCGACGCGGCCCGGCAACTCCGTTCCCACCACGGCCTGTTCGGGCTTCGCCTCGAAGGACAGGACCGGGTGCCAGTGCGCGTACTCATCGAAGGCCATCAGCACGCGCCACACCTCCTCCACCGGAGCGGGGATCCTGGTCACCGCGGTGACGACAGGGGCCGCCATCACGGCACCAGCACGATCCGGCCGCGCAGGCCGCCCGCGGCGAGCCGGGCGTGGGCCTCGGCGGCCTGCGCCAGCGGGAAGACCGGCCCCACCCGCGGTGTCAGCACACCGACCTCGGCGAGCGCGGACACATGGGCGAGCCGGGTCGCGTCCGGACCGGCGGAGGTGAGGCGCACCACCACGCCCCGCTCCGGCGCCGGCAGCACGTCGACTCGCACGCTCACGAAGACGCCGCCGTCACGGACGGCCGCCAGCGCGGGCGCGCCCAGAGCCGCCGCGTCGAGCACGCCGTCCACTCCCTCCGGCACCAACTCACGTACCGCCCCGCTCAGTTCCTCGTCACGCGATACGAACCACCTGGCGCCGAGACCGCGGAGGAACTCCTCGTCCTCGGGCCGCCCCTGCGCGACGACCCGCAGGCCCCGCGTCCGGGCCAGTTCGACGGCGTAGCCGCCGACGGCACCTGCGGCGCCCGTGACCAGCAGCGTGTCCCGGGGGCGCAGCGGGAGGTGGTCCAGCGCCTGCAAGGCGGTCGTCGCGTTGAGCGGGATCGTCGCCGCGAGCGTCAGGTCCATGCCCTCGGGGGCAGGGGCGAGGGAGTTGAGGTCGGTCACGAGGTATTCGGCCTGGGCCTTCGTGGGCCGCAGCACGGGGGCGTGGAAGACGATCACCGGAGTGCCGACCTCCAGGAGGACACCCGCGCCGACCGCGTCGATCGTGCCGGCGGCGTCCAGACCCAGACCGATGTACTCGACCTCGTCCAACGGCCCGAAGAACCCGCCCCACACAGCGGCGTCCGCGGGATTGAGCGCGGCGGCCGCGACCTTGATCCGGACCTCGAAGGGACCCGGTTCCGGGAGCGGGACCTCCACGACCTCGACGGCCTCGGGTCCACCGATCTTCTTCACAACTGCTGCACGCATGATCTTCGCTCGTCCCTTTGCATTGTCGAAAGCCTTGGACTCCACGAACGCTAGGGGAGTTACGATCGATTCGTAAGTAGGCACTTTTTAGTGCGTTGCGCTCCCGACAGGAGAGACCGATGGCCACCAAGGCGAAGCCGGCCCGCCCGATCGAGCCGGGAACGTACGAGGCGTACATGCACGACTGCCCCGCGGTGGCCCTGCTCTCGACGATCAGCAACCGGTGGGTCAGCCTGACGATGTGCACCCTCGGGTCGTACGGCGAGGCGATGCGCTACAGCCACATCAGCCGCGAGATCCCGGGTGTCAGCCAGAAGATGCTCACCCAGACCCTGCGCATGCTGGAGCGCGACGGCATGGTGAAGCGGACGGCCACCCCGACCGTGCCGGTACGCGTCGACTACGAACTGACCCCGCTCGGCGAGGGCCTCTACGGCCTGCTGTCCCAGGTGCGCGACTGGGCCGCCGACAAGACCGACGAGGTCGACGAGGCGCGAGCGCGCTACGACACCCGGAAGACCGAGCCGGCGGGGGCGTAACGCACTTAAAAGTGCCTACTTACGCGGCGCCCGCGACTCCCCTAATGTTGGTTGTGGTCGGCGTTCATGGCATTCCGTTTCGCAAAGACCCCTCTCGCTCGCGATGCGTCGACCCCTCGCTCACGCCTCGTCGGACCCACGCCCCGCCGGCCGGACCTCGCGCGGGATGCCGAGGGCGCACACCGCGCCGGCCAGGACCACCGCGACGCCGACCCACACCGCGGGATGCAGCCCGTCGACGAACTGCCCGGGGTCGCGCGTGCTGCCGTGCGCGACGAACACCGTGCTGAGTACGGCGATGCCGAGCGCGCCACCGATCTCCCGGACGGTCGTGTTGGCGCCGGAGGCCTTGCCCGCGTGCTCCTTGGCGACCGAGCCGAGGACGACCGCGGCCGTCGGCGCGAAGACGAAGCCCATGCCGATCCCGGCGACGATCATCGGACCGACCAGCGAGGGGTACGCGGTGTCGGTGTCGGTGACCAGGTTGATCCAGCCCAGGCCGATGCCCTGGAGGAAGAGGCCGAGCGCCATCAGGCGGCCGCCGCCGACCCGGTCGGTGAGCAGCCCGGCGACCGGGGCGACGAACATCGGCATCAGCGTCCAGGCCAGGGTGCGGACACCGGCCTCCAGCGGAGTGCGCGGCGGCACGATCTGGAGGTACTGCGCCAGCAGGAACAGGGAGCCGAAGACGCCGAAGTACATGGTCGCCGAGACGACGTTGGTGAGCGTGAAGGCCCGCACCCGGTAGAAGGACAGCGGCAGCATCGGTTCGGCCACCCGTGCCTCCCGGACCGCGAAGCCGGCCAGCAGCACGGCACCGCCCGCGAACGCGCCCAGCACCTTCGCCGAGGTCCAGCCCGCCGGCTCGCCGTGCACGATCGCCCACACCACCGCGCACAGCCCGGCCGCCGCGAGGACCACGCCCACCAGGTCGAGCCGGACCCCGGGCAGGGAACTCTCCCGCAGGGCGTACAGCGCCAGCGGGATGGCGACGACACAGACCGGCACGTTGATCCAGAAGATCCACTGCCAGTCCAGTCCCTCGACCACCGCGCCGCCGACCACGGGCCCCATCGCCACGGCGAGTCCGCTCACCCCGGACCAGACGCCCAGCGCGAGCCCGCGCAGCCGGTCGGGCACCGCCTGGGAGAGCAGGGTCAGCGACAGGGGCATCACGGCCGCGGCACCGAAGCCCTGGATCGTACGGAAAGTGATCAACTCGGCGCTGGTGTCGGACAGTCCGCAGCCGACCGAGGCCAGCGTGAACACGGCGATGCCGACGACGAAGACGGTCCGGCGGCCGAACCGGTCGCCCAGCGCGGCACCGGTCATCAGCAGGCAGGCGAAGCTGAGCACATAGGCGTTGACGAACCACTGGAGTTCCTGCGTGTTCGCCCGCAGGTCGACGGCCAGGGTGTGCAGGGCGGTGGAGACAACGAGGTTGTCGAGCGCGACCATGAACATGGGGACGCTGCAGGCCAGGATCGCCAGCCACAGCGGGGTGCGCCGGGTGTCGGCGCGGGGTGGTGCGGTGACCGGCGCGGTGCGGGCCGGGTTCTGCTCGGACAGGGACATGGCAGGGGAATCTCCTAGCGCACGTGAAGACCGGGGGCCTACTTGTACAGAGGCTCGTTGCGGCTTCAACCGGACAGGGAAGACGTGCCTCGGCGGGAGAATCCGCGAGGACCCGGAAGAGCCGCCGGGACAGGGAAGCCGCCCCTCCGCCATGCATCCGTTGCGGGCCCGCCCGGGACCCCCGAGTCTTGGAGCGATGCCCAATCGCGAGGAGGCGGTCCACGATGGCGGACAGCGGTACGACGGGCGCCGAACGGCAGCGGCTGGCGGAGGCCGACGCGGCCCGGGCGCCATGGCGCCGTTGGGGCCCCTATCTCAGCGAACGTCAATGGGGGACCGTCCGCGAGGACTACAGCCCCGGCGGTGACGCCTGGTCGTACTTCACCCACGAGCAGGCACGCTCCCGCGCCTACCGCTGGGGCGAGGACGGCATCGCAGGCGTCAGCGACGACAAACAGCGGCTGTGCTTCGCGCTGGCCCTGTGGAACGGCCACGACCCGATCCTCAAGGAGCGCCTCTTCGGCCTGACCAACACCGAGGGCAACCACGGCGAGGACGTCAAGGAGTGCTACTTCTACCTCGACTCGACGCCGACCCATTCGTACATGAAGTACCTCTACAAATACCCTCAAGCCGCCTTTCCCTACGACGACTTGGTCGACACCAACCGCTCCCGCGGCCGCCGCGACTACGAGTACGAGCTCCTCGACACCGGCGTCTTCGACGAGGACCGCTACTTCGATGTCTTCGTCGAGTACGCCAAGGCCGGGCCCGAGGACCTGCTGATCGAGATCACCGCCCACAACCGCGGCCCCGACGACGCCACCCTCCACCTGCTGCCGACCCTCTGGTTCCGCCACACCTGGTCCTGGGCGGGCGGCACCGCCGTCCCGAGCCTCGGCCTGGACGGGTCCGCGATCCGCGCCGAGCACGAGGAACTGGGCACGCGGCGGCTGTACTTCAGCGACGGCACGGAGACCCTGTTCACCGAGAACGACACCAACAACGAGCGCGTCTTCGGCAGTTCGAACACCACGCCGTACGTCAAGGACGGCATCGACCGTCACGTCGTCCATGGCGAGACCGACGCCGTCAACCCGGAGCGGACCGGCACCAAGGCCGCCGTCCACCACGTGCTCACCGTCCCCGCGGGCGGCAGCGCGACCGTCCGGCTCCGGCTGACCGACACCCAACCCGCCGATCCCTGGGGCGAGTTCGACGCGATCATGGACGCCCGCCGGACCGAGGCCGACGAGTTCTACGAGGACGTCCTGCCCGACGGCCCGAGCGAGGACGAGCGCCGGGTCGTCCGCCAGGCCCTCGCCGGCATGCTGTGGAGCAAGCAGTACTACTACCTCGACGTCGAGCGCTGGCTGGCCGAACACGGCGTCGACCCGCTCGGCGCCGACCCCCGCGTCCGCAACAGCGCCTGGTACCACATGGTCAACGACGAGGTCATGTCGATGCCGGACGCCTGGGAGTACCCCTGGTTCGCGGCCTGGGACCTCGCCTTCCACACCATCGCCCTGTCCATGGTCGACATCGGCTTCGCCAAGTCCCAGCTGGACCTGCTGCTGCGCCGCCTCTATCTGCACCCCAACGGCCAGATCCCCGCGTACGAATGGAACTTCGGCGACGTCAACCCGCCCGTGCACGCCTGGGCCGTCCTCTTCGTCTACGAGCTGGAGAAGCACCGCACCGGCAAGGCCGACCGCGCCTTCCTGGAGAACGCCTTCCACAAGCTGATGAAGAACTTCAGCTGGTGGCTCAACCGCAAGGACGTCGACGGCAACAACGTCTTCCAGGGCGGCTTCCTCGGCCTCGACAACATCGGCGTCTTCGACCGCAGCGCCCCGCTGCCCACCGGCGGCCACCTCGACCAGGCCGACGGCACCGCCTGGATGGCGCTGTACTGCCAGAACCTGCTGGAGATCGCGATCGAACTCGCCGGCGAGAACCCGGTCTACATCGAGCAGGCGCAGACCCTCTTCGAGCACTTCGCGTGGATCGCGGTCGCCACCAACCGCATGGGCAAGGACAACGAGAGCCTCTGGGACGAGGAGGACGGCTTCTTCTACGACGTCCTGCGGCTGCCCGACGGCACCGCCACCCGCCTCAAGGTGCGCTCCTTGGTCGGCCTGATCCCGCTCGCGGCGACCAGTGTGGTCGGCGCCTGGGCCGGCCGCCGATTCCCCGAACTGGCCGCCGGGGCCCGGGAGTTCATAGAGCGTCACCCGGCCGTGGCGGCCATCGTCTCCGCCCAGCGGAGCATCGGCCCAGGCGAGGACGGCCGTGTCCTGTTCGCGCTGTTCGGCGAGGACCGGCTGCGCCGTGTGCTGGCCCGCATGCTCGACGAGGACGAGTTCCTCGGCCCGCACGGCATCCGCTCACTGTCGAAGCACCACGCCGAACACCCCTACACCTTCGAGGTACATGGCGAGACGTACGGCGTCGGCTACCTGCCCGCCGAGTCCGATTCGGGCATGTTCGGCGGCAACTCCAACTGGCGCGGGCCGGTCTGGTTCCCCGTCAACATGCTGCTGATCCGTGCCCTGTTGAACCTGTACGCCTACCACGGCGACGGCTTCACGGTGGAGTGCCCGACCGGCTCCGGCAAGCACCTCACCCTCTACGAGGTCGCCCGCGAGATCTCCGACCGCCTCACCTCCACCTTCCTCCAGGGTCCTGACGGCCACCGTCCGGTGCACGGCGCCCAGGCCAAGTACGCCAAGGACCCGCACTGGAAGAACCTGATCCTCTTCTACGAGTACTTCCACGGCGACAACGGCGCGGGCCTCGGTGCCTCCCACCAGACCGGCTGGACCGGCCTCGCCGCAGTCACCGCGACCCTGTTCCACGTCGTCGGCGAGGGCGACTGGGGCGCCCTGCGCGAGGAGCCGCTGTCATGACGGTGATCTACGAGATCAACACGCTGATCTGGCTCGGTGAGTTGAGCGGTCGGTACGGCCGTCGGATCACCCTGGGCGAGGTCCCCGGTGAGGCCTGGGACGAGGTCGCGCGGCCCGGCGTCGACACCGTCTGGCTGATGGGCGTATGGGAACGCAGCCCGGCGGGCCTGGCGATCGCCCTGCGGGACGAAGGGCTGCTCGCCTCCTTCCGCGCCGCCCTGCCCGACCTCACCGAGGCGGACATCGCCGGATCCCCGTACTGCGTACGGAACTACGTGGTCGACGAGTCCCTCGGTGGCCCGGCTGGTCTCGCTGAAGCCCGTGCCCAACTGGCCGCCCGCGGCCTGCGGTTGATCCTCGACTACGTCCCCAACCACGTGGCCCCAGACCACCCCTGGCTCACCGACCGCCCCGACTGCCTGGTCCACGGCACCCCGGACGACCTCGCCCACTCGCCCGAGGCCTTCATCGAGGCCGGCGGACAGATCTACGCCCGCGGCCGGGACCCGTACTTCCCGCCCTGGCCGGACGTGGTCCAACTGAACGCCTTCAGCGACGCCTTGCGGACGGCGACGGTGGAGACACTGGTGGCGATCGGCGACCAGGCGGACGGCGTGCGCTGCGACATGGCGATGCTGCTGATGAACGACGTGTTCGGCAAGACCTGGGGCGACCGGGCCGGACCCACGCCGGCGGAGGACTTCTGGCCGTACATCCTCCCGCGCGTCCGCGAGCGCCACCCGGATCTGCTCTTCGTCGCCGAGGCCTACTGGGACCTCGAATGGGCCCTCCAACAGCAGGGGTTCGACCACTGCTACGACAAGCGGCTCTACGACCGCCTGCTGCACGAGGACGCCGAATCCGTGCACGGTCACCTCCAGGCCGACCTCGCCTACCAGCACGGCCTCGTCCGCTTCCTGGAGAACCACGACGAACCCCGCGCCGCCGCCACCTTCCCCGGCGACAGCGAGCGCTCCGCCACTGTCACCGTCGCCACCCTGCCCGGCGCGACCCTCTGGCACGAGGGTCAGTTCGAGGGCCGGAAGGTCCGCCCACCGGTCTTCCTCTCCCGCCGCCCGCCCGAACCCGTCGACGAGCAACTGCTTGAGTTCTACGCCCGGTTGCTCCCGGCCGTGGCCGAGGTACGGGTCGGCGACTGGCAGCTGCTCACCTGCACAGGCTGGCCGGACAACGACACGCACCGCAACCTCCTCGCCTGGAGCTGGACCGGCCCCGACACGCGTCACATCGTGGTCGTCAACGACTCGGACACGCCCGCCCAGGGCCGGGTCCCGCTGCCCTGGCCCGACCTCCAGGACCGCGCCTGTCACCTCACCGACCTGCTGTCCGGGCAGACGTACGACCGCGACGGCACCGAACTGGTCACCTCCGGCCTTTATGTGGACCTGCCGGGGCGCGCCTCCCACGTAATGCGGGCGTGGTAGAAGCGGATCATGAACATTTCCACCGCCTCCACCCGCCGGACCGGTGTCCGATGACCGCCGGCGTCGACACCCCGGACCGCCGCGGCCGCACCGGCCTGGACCGCACGGGCCTCGACCTCACCGGCAACCCGCGCGTCAAGGTCCGCGAAGTCCAGCTGCTGTCCAGCCACTGGTACGTCGAGCGCGCCACGACCTTCGACCTCCAGCTCGCCGACGGCACCTGGAGCACGCAGCAGCGCGAGACGCACGACCGTGGCAACGGCGCCACCATGCTGCTCTACGACGCCGACCGCGAAACCGTCCTGCTCACCCGGCAGTTCAGGTACCCGGTGTACGTCAACGGCCACCCCGACGGCATGCTTGTCGAGACCCCGGGCGGCCTGCTCGACGACGATGACGAACACCCCGAACTCGCCGTGCGCCGCGAGGTGGTGGAGGAGACCGGGCACACCATCGGCGAGGTCCGGCACGTCTTCGACGTCTACATGAGCCCCGGCTCGGTCACCGAACGGGTCAGCTTCTACGCCGCCGAATACGGCCCCTCGACCCGCACCCACGAGGGCGGCGGCCTCGACGAGGAGGGCGAGGACATCGAGATCGTCGAACTGCCCTTCCGGCGGGCCCTGGAGATGATCCGCACCGGAGAGATCGCCGACGCCAAGACGATCATGCTGCTCCAGTGGGCGGCACTGGAAGGCCCCTTCGCGAAGGGTTGGTTCGCGAAGGCTTGACTTCAAGTGCGCTTCAAGATGAAGACTCCCGTTCGTGCCCGGACAACCGGGCGCGAACGGGAGGACCCATCATGAGGTACCGCACGATCGGAACCGATCCGGCCCACCGCCGCGAGGTGAGCGTGCTCGCGCTCGGCGCGATGCTCTTCGGCTCACGGACCGACGAGGAGACGTCCTTCGCCGTGCTCGACCGGTACGTCGAGGCCGGCGGCAACTTCATCGACACGTCCGACAACTACGCCTTCTGGACCGACGGAAGTCAGGGCGGGCAGAGCGAGGAACTCCTCGGCCGCTGGCGGCGCAGCCGCGGCATCGGCGACGAGATCGTCATCGCCACCAAGCTCGGCGCCCGCCCGCTCGCCCCCGGCACCAGCTACATCGACAACCCCGAGGGCCTGTCCGCCAAGGTCATCCGCGAGTCCGCCGAACGCAGCCGCGAACGCCTCGGCGTGGGCAAGCTGGACCTGCTCTACGCCCACATCGAGGACCGCACGGTCCCGCTGAAGGAGACCGTCGAGGGCTTCGCCGAACTGGTCGCCGAGGGCACGGTCGGTCTCCTCGGGGTCAGCAACCACGCCGTGTGGCGCGTCGAGCGGGCCCGCGCCCTGGCCGCCGCGGCCGGTCTGCCCGGCTACGAGGTGCTCCAGTACCAGCACAGCCTGCTGCGCCCGCGCGCCGATGTGACCGACGACATGTTCCCGGACGGCAGCCTCGGCCACACCGGCGCCGAACTCCTCACCTACCTGCGCGCCGAACCCGGTCTCACCCTGGTCGCCTACTCGCCGCTGCTCGCGGGCGCGTACACCCGCCAGGACAAGCCGCTCCCGCCGGACTACGACCACCCCGGCACCCCCGCCCGGCTCACCGCGCTGCGAGCCGTCGCCGAGGAGACCGGCGCCACCCTCAACCAGGTCGTCCTGGCCTGGCAGATGGGCGGCGACCTGCCGATCATCCCCCTGGCCGGCGCCTCGTCCGTGGCCCAACTGGAGGAGAACCTGGCCGCGATCGACCTGGAACTCACCCAGGAGCAGCGGGCCCGGCTGGACGCGGCGCACTGACCCCGACGCGAGGGGAATCCAATCCTTGCGGCACGTGACGGGTGGGGCGGTCCGTTCGTCCGGCACCATCGATGCGTTCCGCCCCACCGCACCGGGAGTACGCCATGCCCCAATCCGAAGCCCGCGTCGCCACCGACCGCCCGCAGCGCTACGCCAAGCAGCTCGCCTCCCACCTCGGCCGCCGCAGCGAGACCAGCTGGGACGAGGAGAAGGGTGAGGGCCGGATCGTCTTCCAGAACGGCACCGGCTCCCTCACCGCGGTCGAGGGAGCCCTGCTGCTCGCCGTGGAGACGGACGCCGACCACCTCGACCTGCTGGAGGACGTGGTCGGCCGCCACCTGGTCCGCTTCGGCACCAAGGACGAGCTGGTGGTCGAGTGGCGGCGCGACACGGGCGAACCCGGCACCAGTCAGCGCAATTCGGAGGAGCCCGCCTGACCCGGGCCCGCCGAGCCCGACGGCCTACAGACCGCACCCCACGTGCGCCAGCGCCTGCCGGAGCAGCACCCCGTGCCCGCCCGGCATCTCGCCCTGCACGGCGGCCGACACGGCCTCCTGCGGGCTGAACCAGACCAGGTCGAGGGCGTCCTGCCGGGGCCGGCAGTCGCCGGTCACGGGCACGACGTAGGCCAGCGACACCGCGTGCTGACGCGGGTCGTGGTACGGCGTGACGCCCTGGGTCGGGAAGTACTCGGCGACGGTGAAGGGCTGCAGGGAGGCCGGGATCCGGGGCAGCGCCACGGGTCCCAGGTCCTTCTCCAGGTGGCGCAGGAGCGCGTCCCGGACCCGCTCGTGGTGCAGCACCCGGCCGGAGACCAGGGTCCGGCTGACCGTCCCCTCCGGCCCCATGCGCAGCAGCAGGCCGACGCTGGTGACTTCGCCGCTGTCGTCGACGCGCACGGGCACCGCCTCGACGTACAGGATCGGCATACGGGCACGCGCCATCTCCAGCTCGTCGGCGCTGAGCCAGCCTGGCGTGGTATCGGTCATGTCAGACATTGCTTGATCATACTTTCAGGAGGGGCCGGGCAGACGGTAGACCCGGCGAGCGTTGTCCGCGCCCGCCCACCGGGCGATCCGCAGGGCGTCGGGCAGGCTCAGCTCGTCGGCGTCCACCCGGTCCTGAAGCAGACCGGTCAGACCCCGCCGGAAGGCCAGCGCACCCAGACAGTAGAACTCAGCCAGACCGTACGCGTCCGAGCTGTACAGCAGTTTGCGGAACGGAGTGATCTCCGTCGCCTCCGCCAGGACCGCGCGGGCCCGGGCGGGACCGACGTGGTGCAGGGTGAGCCCCACGTCGAGATACACCTGCTCGAACACAGCCGCGAGGTAGGCGGCCTGGCGCTGGTAGGGCCAGCAGTGCAGCAGCAGCACCGGGATCGTGCCGGCGGTCAGATGCAGCCAGTCGGTGAGATGCGTGGGGTCGCAGCGGTGCAGCCGGATGTCGTTGTCCCCGAATCCGACGTGCAGTTGGAGCGGCAGCCCGAGATCGACGGCGGTCCACAGCAGATGGCGTACGAGGACCGGATCCGCGAGTCGGCCGCCCGCCGCGAGCCAGCGCCGGGCCGCCTCGGTGACCTCGTCCGCCGAGGGGCGGGCCGGGTCCAGGTCGAAGCCGGTGCGGTAGGCGGCCACGGACTTCACCGCCACCACACCACGCCGCCCCACGGCCTCCCGCGCGGCCGCCGTGAACTCGGCCGCGTACTCGCCGGGTTCGACCCCCTTCGCCGCCACCGCCTCCGCGACGCCCTCCAGCCGCACCACCTCGTACGCCGATCCGCCCACGGTGTCCGCCAGTTCGGGTGGCGTGGTGAGCCGGTCCGGGGTGTACCCGGTGTCCACGCAGAACACGTCCGTGGAACCGGCGGTCAGGAAGCGCCGGTTGACCTCGCGCCAGCCCAACTCGGCCCGCCGGGTGAGGTAGTCGTCGACGGGGGCGTGCCGGGGCAGGTCGAGCAGGGGAGCGCAGTGCCGGCGCACCGATACGCCGACCGGGCTGTCGAAGGGCGAGATCCCCGGCCAGCGGTCGCCCTCGGTGAGCAGCTCTTCGAAACCCTCCCGGGACAGGTCGGCGGTGACCACCCCGTGGCAGTGATGGTCCGTCAACTCCTGTGCGTCGAGCGCCTCTTGGATCGCGCCCACGTCAGTACTTCCAGCGGTACGCGGCCGCCACGCCCTCGTCGTCCAGCCCGTCCACGGCTGCGATCTCGCCGAGGCGCACGGCGATCACCGCGTCCGCGAGGACCGGTCCCAGCGCGGCCCGCAGCAGCTCGTCCTTGCGGAACTCCTCGACCGACTCGGCGAGCGACACCGGCAGCCGACGCACACCCCGGGCCGCCGCCTCCGCGGGGTCGAGACGGGCCGGATCCCCGGTGATCTCCTGGGGCAGCGGCGCCGACGAGGTGAGCCCGTCAAGACCGGCCGCGATGACACCGGCGAGCGCGAGATACGGGTTGGCGGCCAGATCGACCGGCTTGACCTCCAGGTTGGCGGCCTGGTCGCGCAGGCCCGCCGTGCCGGTGACGACCCGCACCGCGGCCTCCCGGGTCTCGCGGCCCCAGGCGGTGAACACCCCGGCCCACTGGGAGGGCTTGAGGCGCAGATAGCTCGCGGGACTCGGGGCGGTCAGTGCCGTGAGCGCCGGGAGTCGGCCGAGGACTCCGGCCACGAAGGACTCGGCGTCGCCCGTCATGCCGTACCGGCCCTCGCCGCCCGCGTGCAGGTTGACGCCGTCGCGCCACGCGGAGAGGTGGAGGTGGCCGCCGTTGCCGACGCCTTCGGCGAAGACCGCGGGCGCGAACGAGACAACCAGCCCGTGCCGTTGGGCCACCGCCCTGATCGTCTGCCGCACCAGGACGCTGCGGTCGGCCGCGGCGACCGGGTCGAGCGCGCCCACCGAGACCTCGAACTGCCCTGCCGCGTACTCGGGATGGAGCTGCTCGACGTCGACGCCCTGTGCCGCGAAGGCCGCCAGGAGGTCGGCGGTGTAGTCGCTGAGCTCGACCTGCCGGACGGCTCCGTACGCCGGGCCCGTGAGCGCCGGCACGAACTCGCCGGTGGCGGCCGGGCCTTGGCCGACGGCCCACTCGATCTCGACGGCGGCCT